>JADFHH010000234.1 GCA_022567275.1 Pseudomonadota bacterium
GGCCGAGCGTTTCCTCGATTCGGGCGACTTCCTGTGGAACTCTGGGATGTTCATCTGGCGGGCCGACGCCGTACTGAAAGCGATGGGCGAGCACTTGCCGGACGTACACAAAGCTTTCGCCCCTCTGGAAAGAGCGTTTATGGACTCTGACAAGCCCGATGCAGCCGTACAGGAGGCGTATAACCGGAGCCCCAAGATCTCCATTGATTATGGATTGATGGAGCCCGCTGCCGCAGCCGGCAACGTGTTTGTGGTTCCGGGGGCATTCGGTTGGTGCGATGTGGGAGACTGGCACGCCGTGTACGACCTTGCCGACAAGGATGCCGCGGGCAACGCCGCCGAGGGCAACGTGATCCTCCACAATACCAGCCGCTCCTATGCTCGCGCTGCGGATGGCCGCTTATTGGCGCTGGTAGGCATGCGCGATACGGTGGTTGTGGATACCGGCGACGCGATCCTCGTGTGCAGTCTCGACGCCACGCAGCAGGTAAAAACCATCGTGGACTACCTGGGCTCGCGTGGCCTCGATACGCACGTCTGAGGCAAGGGTACAAGGATCTATTCTTGAATTTTCTTTGATCAGGCTTGATTAATTACACTTCCGTGACATATTATTCCGATTCCAAGCGGGCAGCATTATCTATGCCCCTCGTCTTGTATATGCCCTAATTGAGAGGCTGTTGAAAAACTCCACCTACCTGCGGCGCCACCTGTTGCCCACTCTCGGTGTTGCGAAAAAATCACCGATTCGCCGGCGATTTCGCGTCTTGATTTCGGCCAAGATTCGCGCGCCTCGTTGACGACGTAGTATTTAACGAACCCCTTCAGGCTCTTTCTTACTCCCCACAACGTTGGCGCTCAGTTTGTGCTCCCGTCCCTCATTCAAAATCTCGCACACCTCTGTACACAGGAGGCCTTTACTATGAACGCTATGAATTCCGCTCCCTTATCCGCATCGGCCAAGCCATCCTATTAGTGGGAAATGCCCTTACTCGCTCGCATCCACTCTTATTCTCGTGATGCTAGTTGGTCTTGGAACCACAGGAAGCAGCGAAGCGCAAGTTGCCTTCAATGATATTGCGGCCGCAGCAGGCATCGGCGGTGATTTCTATAGCGGTACCACGAATCACGGAAGTGGGGTTAATTGGCTCGACTACAACAACGACGGCTGGCCGGATCTCCTCATGGTCAACGGCGAAGGATACGACTGCCTCCTCTATCGCAATGAGGGCGACGGCACCTTTTCGGACCAGAGTGCATTACTGCCCGTCATTGACACCGATCTGGAATTGACGCACTCTGCCTTTGCCGACTACGACAACGATGGCGATGTAGACCTTTACATTGGTGTAGCGGCGACACGGTACGGGCCAGACGGACCGACGAACATTTTGCTGAAGAATCTCTGGATGGAGAATGGCGGCGCTACGGTACCCGGCCAACCACTCTTCGTGGATGTGGCCGCTGCTGCTGGGGTTCAGCAGCTCGCAAACCCGCCGCTAGGTGCCCTGTTGGGCTATGAAACCTTCACGCTCGGTTGGGTGGACTTTGACCGCGACGGTTGCGTAGATCTCTTCGTCGGCAGCATGGCGTGGGACCTTGGCGGCGATGTAGCCAATACCAACACGCTTTACCGCAACAAGTGCGACGGTACCTTCGAGGACGTCACCATCGCCAGCGGCCTCACTGATGGAGGCGCAAATTGGCTCCGGCCAACGCTGGCCTTCGCGGCCGGGCGAGCTGAGCATACCGGCGGCGGGCTGGCGCTGCTCTATGTGGTGGAGCCGGGAGATTTTCAGCACTGGCTGGGGGTCGAGGAAATCGCCCGCGAGGAAGGCGTCTCCAAGGCCAAGGCCGTGTTCCGGCTGTTCAGACGCAGGCTCAAGAAGCTGGGTTTCGAGAACATGCAGCCCGAAGAAATCATTCGCGAGGGCAACAAGGCCGACACAATCCTCGCCCTCATCGAACAGGACGCGGACATCGCGGTGCTGGTGCTCGGCGCGTCGAAAGACCCCTCCGGACCCGGCCCGCTGGTGTCCATGCTGGCGGCCGGCAAATACACCGCTGAATTCCCGATACCCATAACCATCGTACCGGGAACGCTGTCCGATGAAGAGATTCAGGCGCTGGCCTGAGGGGCTTGCATTTTCTCATCAGACTATTAGTCTGTTACATAGAATAGTTCTAATGTTGACCGCGTCTAAAATTGACCGAAGCAGCAATCAGAATTTGAAAGAGAAAGCGCCATGTTCATTCAAACCGAGGCTACTCCCAATCCTGCGACCTTGAAATTTCTTCCCGGCAAGTCCGTGCTGGGGTCGGGTACGCGCGACTATCGCGATGGCGATATGGCGTCGGAATCGCCGCTTGCGGTCAGATTGTTCTCGATCGATGGCGTGACCGGCGTGTTCTTCGGCTCGGATTTTATTTCCGTGACCAAGGATGAGGGCGAATGGCAGCACCTGAAACCGGCGATCCTCGGCGCCATCATGGAGCATTTCATGTCCGGCGCGGCGCTCGTCGAGGGCGATGAGCAGGCCAGCGAATCAGGTTCGGACGAAGAATTCTTCGAGCCGGAAGACAAGGACACCGTGGACACCATCAAGGAATTGCTGGAAACGCGCGTGCGCCCGGCCGTGGCGCAGGATGGCGGCGATATCACCTTCCAGGGCTATCGCGACGGCATCGTCTATCTGACCATGCGCGGCGCCTGCGCCGGGTGCCCCTCCTCGACCGCGACCTTGCAGCACGGTATCGAGAACCTGCTGAAGCATTTCGTCCCCGAGGTTCAGGGCGTGCGCCCGATGTAGCGGCTATGAGCGAGCGCATATCGAAAGCCGCGCTGGACACGATATTTTTACAGGCGCGGAGCCATAACGCATGGGCTGAGGGAGATGTTTCCGACGCCGTGCTGAAGGATCTGGTGCATGTCACCAAGATGGGGCCGACCAGCGCCAATTGCAGCCCGGCGCGTTTCGTCTTCGTCAAATCCGCCGCCGCCAAGGCGCGCCTCAAGCCGCATCTGGCTGAGGGCAATGTCGCCAAGGCCATGTCCGCGCCGGTGTGCGCGATTATCGCCCATGATTTGCGCTTTTTCGACCATTTACCAAAACTCTTCCCCCATACCGACGCCAAAAGCTGGTTTGCCGGCAATGACGCGAAGATCGAGAGTACCGCGTTTCGCAACGCCACGCTCCAGGGCGCCTATTTCATGATTGCCGCGCGCGCGCTGGGGCTTGACGTCGGGCCGATGTCGGGCTTCGACAATGCGCGCGTAGACGCGGAATTTTTCCCTGAAGGGCATGTCAAATCCAACTTTTTATGCTGTCTCGGGCACGGCGATCCCGCCGGACTGTTCGACCGTTCGCCGCGTTTCGATTTCGATGAGATGGCGAAAATAATATAACGCCAGTGAATATCCTCGCCCTCGATACAACGCTTGGCGCCTGTTCCGCCGCCGTGGCGTTGAGCGGCGAGGGCAAGCCTCGATTTTTCTCTGCTTATGAAACGCGCGAGCGCGAGCACGCCGAAGTCATACTGCTCATGGTCGAAAAGGTCATGCATGAGGCCGGGCTTGCCTTCGATGCGCTCGATGCCATCGCCGTAACCGTGGGTCCGGGCTCCTTCACCGGGGTGCGGGTGGGGGTCGCCGCCGCGCGCGGACTGGCCCTGGCCACCGGCCATCCGCTGATTGGCGTCACCAGCCTCGAAGTGATGGCGCGCCAGGCCCTGGACCGGCTCGATGAAACGCCCGGTACGCTCGCCATCGCGCTCGATGCGCGGCGCGGCGAGGTCTATCTGGCGCTGTTCGACGGCGCGGGTGAGATGCGCATCGGCCCGGCGGCCTTGACGCCGGAACGCGCGGCGGCGCGGCTTCCCGAAACGGACAAGATCATTCTTGCCGGCAGCGGGGCCGCACTCGTTTTGCAAGCGGCTGGCGAATCGGGGCGCGATATCGAGGCGGTTTTGCCGGACCTCCAGCCCGAAGCCTCCACCCTGGCGCGCATGGCGCTGACGCGTATGGCGCTAAAGCGCCCTCCCGTGGAGGGGCCGTTGCGCCCGCTCTATCTGCGCCCGCCGGACGCCAAACCGCAAACCGGCAAGGCGCTGCCACGGCGCGATTGATATGAAGGCGCTAACTGCGGCTACCCCCTCCCCTTGATGTACGGTCCCGTAGGTTCGCCCACTACTCCCCTTGCATGTTCGAAAAGCGCGAATCAGGCAAGGGGGTGATTCAGCCAGTTACAGCTCCCCGAGAGCGGCTTCATCC
>JADFHH010000235.1 GCA_022567275.1 Pseudomonadota bacterium
CGTGCCCAGCATAAAAAAACAAACCCACTTCCGCGCCCTTAAGTTTCTTGCGGAACTGGCCGACGGTGCGGGCGAAATCCCTATGCGTCAGATCGATGCCCGTCACCACCTCGAAGCCGAGCTTCTGCAGCACCGCGGACATGGCTTGTGCGTCATTTCTGGGGTTTTTCAGCGCAGGCGCATACTCGTAAGCCGAATTACCGATCACCAGCGCCACGCGCTTGGCATGGGCGCTGGAACCAAGCACGAGCAACGCCAGGACAAGGCAGGCAAGGACCGTGATGGCGCGGCGCTTCGCACTCTCTCGCTTGCTCATAGAACGCAGTTTATGTTTAGCTGCGCTGAAATTCAAGCCGCCGCCTTGACCTGCGCCACGATCTTTTGCGCCGCGTCGTCGAGATTATCGGCCGACACGATGGCGAGTCCGGAGTCGCTCAGTATCTTTTTACCCAGATCGACATTGGTGCCTTCGAGCCGCACCACCAGCGGCACGGAAATGTCCATTTCATTGGCCGCGCCGACGATGCCTTCGGCGATTATGTCGCAACGCATGATGCCGCCGAAAATATTCACCAGAATGCCCTGCACATTGTCGTCCGACAGGATGATGCGGAAGGCGTTCATCACCTGTTCCCTGGTGGCGCCGCCGCCGACATCGAGAAAATTGGCGGGGGAGGAGCCATAGAGGTTGATGATGTCCATGGTCGCCATGGCCAGCCCCGCGCCATTGACCATGCAACCGATCGCGCCATCCAGCTTGATATAGTTGAGGTCGAATTTCGAAGCCGCCACTTCGGCCGGATCTTCTTCCGAGATATCGCGCAAACCGGCGATATCGGGGTGGCGGTAGAGCGCGTTGCCGTCAAAATTCATTTTTGCGTCGAGACAGATCAGCGCGCCCGCTTTCGTCACCACCAGCGGATTGATCTCCAGCAAGCTCGCATCCTTCTCCAGCACCAGCTTGTAGAGCGTGGCGATGAGCTTGACGCATTGCTTGACAAGATCGCCCTTCAGGGCGAGCGCAAAAGCGATTTTCCGGCCGTGAAATCCGCTAACGCCGGTGGCGGGATCGATGGTCATGGTGAGGATTTTCTCCGGCGTTTTGGCCGCCACCTCCTCGATGTCCATGCCGCCTTCGGTGGAGGCGATGAAGGCGACCCGCGAGGTGGCGCGATCGACCAATGCGGAGAGATAAAGCTCTCGTTCAATGTCGCAGCCTTCCTCCACATAGACGCGGCTCACTTGCTTGCCCGCCGGGCCGGTCTGGTGCGTCACCAGCGTCATGCCCAAAATATTGTCGGCTTCCTTGCGCACGTCATCAATCGACTTGACCAATTTGACGCCGCCGCCCTTGCCGCGCCCGCCGGCATGGATTTGCGCCTTGACCACCCACAGCGAACCGCCCAGCTTTTCCGCCGCCTGGACCGCTTCATCGGTGCTAAAAGCGATGCCGCCACCGGGAACGGGGACGCCAAATTCCTTCAGCACCGCCTTGGCCTGATATTCGTGAATGTTCATTGACTTGTTCCTAGCGCAGCTTCGGCGATATTTTTTTGCACGCCTCGACCAGCGCCTTGACCGCCTCGACAGAACTCATGAACTCCTTGCGCTCAGACGCATTGAGTTCGATCTCGACGACGCGCTCCATGCCCCTGGCGCCGATCACCACCGGCACGCCGACATAAAGCCCCTTCACGCCATATTCGCCGTTGAGATAGGCGGCGCAGGGGAGCACGCGCTTTTTGTCCTTGAGATAGGACTCCGCCATGGCGATGGCGGCGGACGCCGGGGCGTAATAGGCGGAGCCGGTTTTTAGCAACCCGACGATTTCCGCGCCGCCATCGCGGGTGCGCTGGACAATCTCGTCCAGCCGCTTTTTGGTGATCCATTTCATTTTTATGAGATCGGGCAGCGGAATGCCGGCCACGGCCGAATAGCGCGGCAGCGGCACCATGGTGTCGCCATGGCCGCCAAGCACGAAGGCGGTGACATCTTCCACCGAAACGTCGAACTCTTGCGCCAGGAAAGTGCGAAAGCGCGCCGAATCGAGCACACCGGCCATGCCGACCACCATGTTGCGCGGCAGCCCTGAAGTCTTTTGCAGCGCCCAGACCATGGCGTCGAGCGGATTGGTGATGCAGATGACGAATGCCTTTGGCGCGTATTTCCTGATGCCCGCACCCACCTGGCTCATTACCTTCAGATTGATCTCAAGCAGATCGTCGCGGCTCATGCCGGGTTTTCGCGCCACCCCGGCGGTGACGATGATGACATTTGCGCCCTTGATGCCGGCATATTCGCTGGTGCCCTTGAGGTGCGAGTCAAAGCCTTCAATCGGCGCGGACTGGGACAAATCCAGCGCCTTGCCTTCGGGCAGCCCTTCGGCGATATCGAACAGCACCACATCGCCCAGCTCCTTCAGTCCGGCGAGATGAGCCAGGGTGCCGCCGATCATCCCGGCACCGACAAGGGCGATTTTGTTGCGCGCCATAAAATGCTCCTGCTGGTGAGATTTCGCACCCGTACGGGCACAACGTCAGGTAGAAATTGGTTGTTCGTGGTTAGCCTGAAATGGCGGGGCGTGCAAGCGCGGGACCATCTCCAGGTTCAGGCCATCGGATGGCTGCGGAAGGGGATGCAATATCCTGTGCGGTGGGTATATGGTACGATATTCACGAATTTGGATGTCATGCGGAGAAAATCGGCTGAAGCATCTTTGTAAGAACAGCCGCACCAATTTACTCTGACCCCGTTGATTTATTCTAGAAGGCGAGAATTATGGATATCACATTAATAGTCATTCTGGTTGTTGTTGCGTTGATCGTTTTATATGTGATCTCGATATTTAATAAACTGGTTGCGCTAAAAAATCGCTTCAAAAACGCCTTTGCACAGATCGAGGTGCAATTAAAACGGCGTTACGACCTGATACCAAATCTTGTCGAGACCGCCAAGGGTTATATCAAGCACGAGCGTGAAACTCTGGAGGCACTGGTTAAGGCGCGTAATACGGCGGCAAATATGCTATCCAGCGCCGCGGCCGATCCGGGCAATGCCGAGGCAATGAAGGAACTGATTGGTGCAGAAGGCAAACTGGCTGGCGCCTTGATGAATTTTAATATGGTAATGGAGGCTTACCCGGATCTGAAGGCCAATCAGAACATGATGCAGTTAAGTGAAGAGCTTACCAGCACCGAAAACAAGGTTTCCTTCTCCCGCCAGGCGTTTAACGATCAGGTGATGGCCTACAACACTTTTAAACAGAGTTTCCCGCCCGTCTACTTTGCTCCTATGTTCGGGCATGCGCCCGATGCGACCTTGCTGTCATTTGAAGACAGCGAAGCCATCCAGGCCGCGCCTAAAGTGTCGTTTTAATTGCTGTTAATAACCTGACGTTTGAAATGAATTTCTTCGAATCACAAGACCGCGCCCGTAAAAACACGTTGCAGCTTGTCTTCCTGTTTTCACTGGCCGTGGTCAGCTTGATCATCATGACCAATCTCCTGGTCATGGCGGTGTTCGGCTATATTAACAGCGAACAAATGCAAGACGGCGGGACATTGCTCCAGCATATGGATTGGCGGATATTTGCCGCTGTCAGCGCCGGTGTCGGTGTCGTCGTGCTGGCGGGCAGTCTTTACAAGACCATGGAATTATCGGCTGGCGGCAAGACCGTTGCGGAGGCACTGGGCGGTAAACTGATCCCGCAAAATACTGACGATTTGAAGCAACGCATACTGTTGAATGTGGTGCAGGAAATGGCCATCGCTTCGGGCACGCCGGCGCCGCCGGTTTATTTACTGGCGGATGAACCGGGTATAAATGCCTTCGCCGCCGGTTTCTCGCCACGCGATGCCGTCATCGGGGTCACCCGGGGGACGATCGATCATTTAAGCCGCGATCAGTTGCAAGGCGTCATTGCCCATGAGTTCAGTCATATTTTTAATGGTGATATGCGGCTCAACATCCGTTTAATGGGCGTGCTAAATGGCATCCTGATTATCGGCATTATTGGCTACTACATTTTACTTTCCGCTCGATACTCGACGCGCGGGCGGAGTAGAGGTAAAGGCGCGGGTGGAATACTGGCGTTGGGTTTTGGGCTGATGGTCATCGGCTTTGCCGGTACATTCTTCGGTGGCCTGATCAAGGCCGCGGTGAGCCGGCAACGGGAATATCTGGCGGATGCCTCAGCGGTACAATTTACCCGCAACCCGGACGGGATTGCGGGCGCATGGAAGAGAAT
>JADFHH010000236.1 GCA_022567275.1 Pseudomonadota bacterium
GTAGGGTTGCAGCAAAAAACAGGACTACAACAGCAGCAATTAGCCAATCAAGCACAAAGAAACCAACAGACACAAAACGTCTTCTTGCATGTAAAACAAGGTCCTTTATTGCCAGAATCACACCAATTGCGTAAAATACCAACCAAATGTCGAGGGGTCCCAAAAAATAGAAAAACAGACCTATGCCACAACCCAAGAGTAGTTCACGCACGCTCCATTGGGTTGCATATTGCTTAAAGACTTCGGTAGAGCAAAGAGCCGAGAGAATGCCCCTTTCAGCAATCACCCCTCAAGTTATCCCCTTGACGACAGCTAATGTCTGCCGACATGAACGGTTTCAGTATACCCGATTCCCGCCGGTTCCCGGTGCCTTTTTCGCTGCCGGACGACCCAGCCTCTCGGCGCGTGGTTATTTCGCCTTCCCCGCCGCATCCAACACCGCCATGGCACAATCCTCGCACAGCGCCGCGTCCTCCGGCCGGTCGAACGTCGCCCGGAACGCCTCCAACGCCTCGTCCCGCGACAACGGACTCTGCCGCCAGTTGGCGATCAACCCGTCAATCTCGTCGGCCCCGAGCCCGCAGTCCTCGCAGATCCGGTGTGCCGCCTCCGTTGGCGTCTCGACCAGCGTCTCGCTCGAACGCAGGAACAGCCAGGCGACACCCGCGAAGGCCGCGAGGCTGGGGCGGTGTCTGGTGAGGGGCGCGGCAATGCCGAAACCTTCGGTGACATTGTGGATGATGAAGCCGGTAACGAGAAACGCGGCCAGCGCGGTTTCGCCGCTGGCATATGCCGCGCCCACCACCAGCCCTTCGCCAAGATTGTGCAGGCCAATGCCGAGCGCGATGAAGGCTGCAAGCGGGAGTCCTTCCGGCGGCTTTGTGCCGCTGCGCCCCAGAGCGATCAGACCGGCCGCGGTGACGATTGCCAGCACCCAGAGAAGCGTGCCCGCGTGAAAACGCGCAAGCACCCCTTCGCCCGCCTCAAGCCCCTCCCCCAGCGTGTCGATCAGCAAATAGATCAGCAGCCCGATGGTGAGAGCGAGCACGAAGCCGGTTTGCCTGGTTCCAAGCCGGCGCAGGGCGGGGAAACTCATCAGCCCGATGGAAACCGGCGCCAGCCCCAGCAGCAGGCCGGTCAGCACCAGCAGCAGCGCCGAATCGCCAAACATGTCAGGCGTCGCCTGCGCCACCTCGATGGTGTGATCGAAGGCGGCCCCGGTGGCGGTGAGCACGACAATCGTGTGCGTCTCGCCATCGATCCAGGGATAGGGGATGACCAGTTCGGCCGCCGCCAGCCGCGCCAGCGGGCCGGGCGGGGTTTGTTCAAAAGTCCGGTAGGCGCCATCCACCAGCACCTGGGCGATGGTCACGGGGTGGGAGCCGTCGGCGCGTACTTTTACACGGAAAATGCCCGGTTCCAGGCGCACGCTTTCAAAGCCGAGCGATTCCACCGGCGGCGCATCGGGGTTCAGCAACTCGAAGGGTTTGAACCACACCAGCACAGCGAGCAGCAGCGCCAGCGCCGCCAGCGGCAGGGCGAAAAGGCCGAGCGCGCGGCTCATGCCCGCACCTCGAAAAAACTCATCCAGCCAAGTTCTGCGAACTCCGTCTGGTGGGCGTGGAACATGTAGCGCCCGGGCTCGAAGCCCTCGAAGGAGAATTCGAGAATGCCGCGCTGCGCCTGGCACAGCATGACCGTATCGACGGTGCGCAGGGTTGGCTCAAGGGTGGTGCCATGGTCGAAATAGTTGAAGAAATTGGCGTGCAGATGGAACGAATTGATGGGGTCGAATTCGGTGACATTGATCAGATAGATGCGCACCGGGCGGCCGGATTCGATCACGATCGGATCGAGCATATAGGCGAAGGCGACCGTGTTGGCCGCATAGACTTCGTTTTCATCGTCGAAATTGGTATCGAAACCGTTCATCACCATGACCATTTCCTGCCAGTGCGCGTTTTCCGCCGTGCCGAGCTGGCGCGACAACGCCGCTTCGCGCTGCTCAGGGTGCCTGCCGGGATCGGGGTCGACGATGAAGGCGCCGTAGAGACCCTTGTGGATGTGGCGCTTCAACGGGATCGCATGGCAGTGGTAAAGGTGGCAGCCGAACGGTTCGGCGGTAAATTCGTAAATAAACTCATCGCCGGGCTCGACCATGCCGGCGCCTTCGATGCCGTCCATGCTGGCGCCGTGAATGCCGTGGAAATGGATCGAGTGGGGGTGGCTGCCGGCATTGCGGAAACGCAGCCTGATATGCTCGCCCTCGGTGGCCCGCAATGCCGGGCCGGGCACGCGCCCGTTATAGGTCCAGGCCGGGAAAAACAGACCCGGCGCGATTTCGATGTCCTTGTCGAGCGCGACGATCTCGAATTCGCGAACGCGTTTTCCGTCTGCGTCCGTGGTAACCTCGCCGCGCTCCCAATCGGTCAGCAGGGCATGGGGATCAAAACCGTTGCGCTTGTGATCGACCCGGCCAACCGTGCGGTTGGCGCCGCCATGCATGGTCTTGCGGCCTTTTGTTGCAGCCCGGCTCGCGGCGCTGGCCGGATTCACAAATCCAGCCGCCGCGCCAATGGCGCCGATCACGCCCAATCGCCCAGCTTTCGCCAGGCTCTGTCTGCGGGAAATTTTGCGCTGTAACCAGTCCAGCATCGATTCGCAGTTCTGCACTCAGTTGCAAATAAGTCTTATTTGCATTTAAATATCAGAAGAGCGGGATGAAGCCAAGGAGAATGATGTTTTCTGGCGGATGGGATGGGGAGATGGGGGCTGGAGCGGGCACCGGCAAGCGCCGCTCCCGTCCAACAACCGCCGTCATCCCCTATTGCGCGCGCAGTTTTGGATCCAGCACGTCGCGAACGGCGTCGCCGAACATGTTGAAGCCGAACACCGCAAGCGAGATGGCGATGCCGGGAAAGATCGCGACCCAAGGCGCGCTCTCGGCATATTCTTCCGCGCCGCCTTGCAGCATCAGGCCCCAGGCCGGTGTCGGTTCCTGCACGCCCAGACCGAGATAGGAGAGCGAGGCCTCGAGCAGGATGGCGTGCCCGGCGAAGGTCGTGATCATGATCAGATAGGGGGCCATGACATTGGGAACCATATGGCGCAACACGATGCGTGTGTTCGAGAAGCCGTTGGCGCGGGCGGCGTCGATATAGGGTATCTCGCGGATCGCAAGCGCATTCGCCCGCACCACGCGGGCGCAATCGGGAATGAAGGGGATGGTGATGGCGATGATCACATTCTGTACGGTCGAGCCAAAAATGGAGACGATGACCAGCGCCAGGACGATCAGCGGAAAGGCCTGCATGATGTCGATCACGCGCTGAAAAATCAGATCGAACTTGCCGCCGAGATAGGCGCTTGTGACACCGAATACGAGGCCGATGGACGAGCCAGCGAAGGAGGCCGTGAAACCAACGAAAAGGGCGGTTTGCGCGCCATAAATGAGACGCGACAAAATATCGCGGCCGAACTGGTCCGTCCCCAGCAGATAGTCCGGGCCCGGGGGGATGAGCATGTTCTCGAAGTTAATATCTATCGGATCGTACGGCGCAATCAACGGTGCGAAAGCGCTCACCAGTAACATGCTCAGGACAATGGCCGCGCCGACCAGCCCCAGGGGCTGCCTTCTGGCCAGATTGAGCGCCAGCTTCAGAAAACCTGGCCGTTCGCCTATCTCCTCGAGCCGGGTTTCACGCGTTATGTCCGAAGTCGTCACTATCAAAGCTCCCTAAGGTCCATTGGTCCAGGGCCGATTGTGCTGATTTTAAGCTCCAAAGGCAACCAGGAACACCATCTCTCCCCCACGCAGCGCAATTGCGGCGGCGCGGCAATGTCCATATAAGGCAATTATGAACAACGAACCACCCATCGCTTATCGCAAGATGAACGGTCTCGGCAACGATTTCGCCGTGCTCGATATGCGTGCGCTCCCGCGCCATTTTTCAACAAGGGAAGTGCGGCGCATCGCCGATCGCGAGTCCGGCGTGGGCTGCGATCAGGTGATCGCGATTGAAAACTCGCCTGAAGGCGCCGACGCGTTCATGCGCATCTGGAATCATGACGGCGGCGAGGTGGAGGCCTGCGGCAACGCCATGCGCTGTGTCGCCAGCGTCCTGGCGGAGGAACTCGGGCGCCCTGAAATCACCATCGAGACCCGCGCCGGGATTCTTAGCGCCACCGTCAATGCGGACGCAACCGTCACGGTGGATATGGGCGCGCCAAAATTTCGCTGGGACG
>JADFHH010000237.1 GCA_022567275.1 Pseudomonadota bacterium
CAGCGTCACGGTACTGATCGACGCCATCTCGCAAACCTATATGGCGGGCAGCGAAATCGACTTCGCCGACGATCTGATCGGCGCCGCCTTCAAGGTCAACAACCCCAACGCGACGGCGTCGTGCGGTTGCGGCACGAGTTTTTCGATTTAGGGTCCGCGTTTGAGCCTGGCCGTAGGATGCGTTAGCGTAAGCGTAACGCACCACTATGACCTCGCGGCATGACAAACCCGCCGAAAATGGTGCGTTACGCTATCGCTAACGCACCCTACATTTGCTGTCGGGATAACCCCAACCTCAAGACGAGCCGCGACTCCCCTCATGAACATCCGCGGCCGGAAAAACCGATTCGGCCCCTCATCAGAAATTAACCGGTCTACGCCATACTCTCCGTGCACAGGACGGCGAGGGGCTGGCATTTGTCTTACCAATCCAAAAAGCAAATATTTTCGTTTTTGACGGTTTTGCTGATCGCCTTCATTTCCATGGGCATTGCTTTGCAGCTCACCATGCGCGCGCAAGAGCTTCTGCTCGAAAAGGAGGGCGCTAAAAACGCGCTTCAATGGATTCAGTCGCTCGAGAGACATTATGGATTCACCAGCCAGATTTTTACCGGCCAGGATCCGGGAAGAGTAAAGACTCTCGCGGAAAAAATACGCACCTACAATGATGTCTTCCATTATGAATTTTATAGTTTGGACGGGAAACGGATTTTAAGCGGCAGCAAATTTGCAAAGGCGCTTAACCCGCGTAATGACGAACGCCGGAATCAGGAGATTATCAGAGAGCGCGGGACGCATGTGGGGCATGGAAACGGTTCCACTTTGCCCAAACTTTATACCGTCACGAATGTGCCGATGATGGATGGAAGCCGTTTCGTGGGAACCATCAGAATTTACTCCGATCAGACAGAGCGCGCGGCCATCTACAAGCAGGCCTTCGGGTTCCTGACCGCCGGTCTGCTGATCGTCATGGCGTTCGGTTCCACTTTTGCCGGGTCCATGATCGCCAAGAAAATCAAGGCGCACCAAAAGGTTGAAAACGAGGTTCGTTATCTCGCCCATCATGACTCCCTGACAGGTTTGATGAACCGGGAGACCTTCAGCGATACACTGGTAGATGCGCTGAAGGCCGCCAAATCCCGATCAGGGGTAGCTTCGCACACCGGAATATTGTGGATCGACCTCGACTATTTCAAGGAAGTCAACGACACGCACGGCCACGCGACCGGGGACGCGCTGCTCAAGAAAGTGACCCTTACCCTGCTGGAAAGTGTTGGTGAGGGCGAAACCGTCGCCAGGGTTGGCGGCGATGAATTTGCAATTTTGTGCCGCCCGGCCCGTACCAAGAATGAAATGAAACAGCTGGCTGAGTCATTGTGCGGCAAACTCAATACGTTCGTGAACATTGACGACCGCTACATCCCCTGTGGCGCCTGTATCGGCATTGCTGTCGCTCCCTCGGACGGCGAAACCGCGGCCGAACTTATCAAGTCCGCGGACCTTGCAATGTATAACGCCAAAGTGGAGGGCCGCCACGGCTACCGCTTCTACGACGCCGGCATGCACGAAAAAGTCAGGCAGCGGCGCGAACTCGAACAGGACCTTGAACACGCCCTGCAGAATTCCGAGCTGGAAGTTCATTACCAGCCGCAAGTTACTCTCGAGACGGGAAAAATAGAATCCTATGAAGCGCTGGTTCGCTGGAACCATCCCACAAAAGGCCAGATCCAGCCGGCTGATTTCATACCGGTAGCGGAAGAAACAGGTCTCATTGATCTGTTGGGCGAGCAGGTGCTCCAGCAAGCATGCAAGGACGCGGCCGGTTGGGCCGGTGGAGAGCGGGTCGCCGTCAACTTGTCCCCCGCGCAATTCAAGAATGATCGTGTGCTGAAGGTGGTGAGCGACGCGCTTTCCGGCAGTGGACTGGAGCCGGAAAGGCTCGAGTTGGAGATCACGGAATCTCTCCTGTTCAATGATCCCCAGCATGCGCTCGCATGCCTGACCGCGCTTAAAAATATGGGTGTCAGAATCGCTATGGATGACTTTGGAACCGGCTACTCAAGCCTCGGGCATTTATGGCGGTTCCCCTTCGACAAGATCAAAATCGACCAAACATTTATCAAAAACATGGACAACAATCCGAAGATCAGAACAATCATATTGTCGATTCTCGATCTCGGCCGCGCCCTCGACATTTCCATTACCGCTGAAGGCATCGAGGAGCCCTCTCAGGAAAATTTCTTGCGCGAAAACAATTGCGAATATGTGCAAGGATTTCTTTATGGGCGTCCAAAGCCGAACTCGGAACTGGATAGTGCGAAAGACCAGGCGCAGACCGCGCGGACCGGGACACCCACGGCCCGGTTGCTGCAAACCCTGAGGGAGGTGGGCGCGTCATCGAACCTTTCGCCTGAAGCCAGCACCCAGATTCTCAAAGCGCTGGTGAAACTAGCCGATGCTCATGGCGAGGGGCAGAAGGTGGAACCACAGGCCGCGGCGGAGAAAAAACAAACTTCCGCAGCGTAATCGCGCCCGGACATGAGCCGCACCCATTGGACGCTTTGGACAGCATCCGTTTTCAAACAAGCGTATTTGGCCGCGTCCCCGCGCCATGATATGACCCAAGCCGTTACGCATCACACCGGTCTGGATCATGCCACGCACGTCAGACGAACAAGCCTCTAGCGATCGGTTTTCCATTAGATACAGCCATGGGCAATCGGATTTCATGCTGGAAATCGAACGCGCTGTTTGTGGATGTGACTATGGCGGAACCAGTTGGACGACGCGCGGGCAAGCGGACAAAATCATCGATATGCTGAAATTGAAGCCGGGCCGGCGGCTGTTGGACGTTGGTTCCGGTTCCGGCTGGCCGGGGCTTTATCTGGCCAGGTGGACGGGCTGTGACGTGACCTTGACCGATTTACCGCTGGCGGGTTTGCGCATTGCCAGGAACCGGGCCGCGGCCGATCAACTCAAAGGAGAATACCGGATTTTATCGGCCGGCGGGGCCGCGTTGCCATTTGGTGACGGCTGGTTCGATGCCATCCATCACGCCGACGTCCTGTGTTGCCTGGTCGAGAAACTGGCGGTTTTGAAATCATGCCGGCGGGTGGTCCGCCGTGGCGGGAAAATGGTGTTTTCCGTCATAGTCATGGCGCCAAACCTCACTGCCGCCGGGCACAAACAGGCAATGGAGGGGGGACCAGCATTCATCGAGTCGTCCGCCACCTATCCCGATATGTTGCGAGAAGCGAATTGGGAGATAGCGGGGCATGCCGATTTGACGGCCGAATTTCTGGAGTCTTCACGCCAGCATGTCACCGGCCAGGAAACCTATGCGCGCGAAATCGCGGATGCATTCGGCAAAGACATGGCGTGTGAAATGGTGACCCGTAGACGCGCGGCGATCGCTGCCCTGGAGAACGGGTTGCTGCGGCGTGAGCTGTTCGACGCCGCGCCGGCGGGGAACGGAAAAGGATGACCCGCGGTCCCCGCGCCATGATATGAGCCAAGCCGGCACACATCACACCGGGGCCTTGCCATAAAAATCGCCACCTGGAACACCAAAGCGGCATTGCGAAATATTCGCCTGACTGCTCTGGCTGAGAAAAAACCTGCCACAAAAAAATAAACAGCCCTGCCTTTCAACAAAGGCAAAGCCGATTTGGTTTGGCGATTCCTTACGGCTGGGTACCACCCAGCTATTAATTAACTCTAAGTTTGAGAACCTGCAGTCCGCTGAACACGTTTTTGGATATCGGTTTCTAACACGCCGAAAACCGATTCGTGCCGTTGAATCGACATATTCAACGCATGCAATAATCGCTTGGCTGTGTAATAGTTGAGAATAATCCGCTGATCAATTTTAATGGTTTGCGGCGTTGCGCCGGCAGGTTGAACGGCCATACCGAAATCAACGATCAACTCTTCAAAAGCTCCTGTTACCCGACAGAAGTTGGAATAAGAACTAATGACATTGGAGTCGTCAACCTTTACCTGCGCCTGCTGGGCTTGCTGTTGTTGTACCGGTTGAGTCTGTTGTACCGGTTGAGTATCGTTATAAAATACCTTCACATTGCCAAGGATAGGCGTTTGCACATTCTGATCGCGCTCTTCTTTGGTGACTGATTTAGAGATGAATCCGTGATCGCCCCATTGGCTTGGAGCGGCGGGGTTCTGCTGAACTCGGTCCACATCTTTCGAGGCTCAACCGTGTGGGTCATGGGTCTGCT
>JADFHH010000238.1 GCA_022567275.1 Pseudomonadota bacterium
CATTCGCCTGCTCGGTGTCTATTCGCTCGGTGTCTGCATCCCGGTGATCCTGGCGGCGCTCGCCTTCCGGCCATTCATGGGCTTTTTGCGGCGCTTCCGGCATCATCTCGGAACGGTCGAAAAAGTCATGGGCGGTATGCTGGTCGCAACCGGCGTGATGTTCCTCACCGGATCCATGTCCTACATTGCCCTGTGGCTGCTGGAGACGTTTCCCGCGTTTGCCCTTATCGGGTAGTCTTTCAATCTTGCGGGGAAAAGAGGCGCGCACCATGATCCCCATCGCACTCACAATCGCCGGCTCCGACAGCTCGGGCGGCGCCGGTATCCAGGGCGATCTGAAAACCTTTGCCGCGCTCGGCGTCTATGGCGCCAGCGTCATTACCGCGCTGACGGCGCAAAATACGCGCGGCGTCAACGCCATCCATTGCGTGCCGGGAGACTTTATCAGTGCGCAACTGGACGCGGTGTTCGGTGATCTCGATATCCGGGCGGTAAAAATCGGCATGATCGCAAGCGCTGAAGCCGCCCTTGCGGTGGCGGAAAAGCTTGAGACCCTGCGTGGCGTTCCTGTCGTGCTGGACCCGGTGATGGCGGCGACCAGCGGCGACCCGTTGCTCGACGCGGACGCGGAGCAGGCCTTGCGTGAACATCTGATACCGCTGGCCGATCTGATAACGCCTAATCTTGAAGAAGCCGCGCGCCTGCTCGGCGATGATGCGAGTGCGGGCGATGAGGCCGGGATGCGCGATCAGGCCAGCAGGTTGCAGGAGCTTGGCCCCCGCGCGGTGCTGGTGAAGGGCGGCCATTGCGCTGGTGCTCAAGCCGTTGATATTCTCATGCACGCAGAGTGCGAGACGCGGCTGACATCGCCGCGGGTGGAGACCGGCAATATTCATGGCACCGGCTGCACCCTGTCTTCGGCTATTGCCGCGGGGCTGGCGCAGGACATGACGCTGGAAGATGCTTGCCTGCGCGCCAAGGCCTATATCGCCGGCGCCCTGTCGGCGGCCGATGAGTTGCAGGTGGGGCAGGGGGCCGGCCCGGTGCATCATTTCCACGAGTTGTGGCGCAAGCTGTAAAATTTGTGCGGCGAACCTGTTGCCAGGCGCATCATACATGTTTGCTTTTGGCGCGTTTTTTTGCATGATGCGCGTCCAACCGAACCGCTCACTTCGAATCACGCGCAAAGTCTTGGCCCGCAAAAAAAATTGAACCGCTTATGAATTCACTTGGCTTTGGACTTGAACGATTGGGGCTCCCCGCCGTCCGCTGGCCATTGAGTGTATTGGCGCTGCTTGTGCTTTTTTCCGTGTTCTGCGCGCTCGGGATACCGCGACTGAAAACCGATCATTCCCTGTCGGAATTATTCGCCTCCGATACGGTCGAGTTCGACCAATACATAACCATGAGCAAGCGTTTTCCCACCAGCGAATTCGACGTACTCGTCGTCATAGAATCGGAAAATCTCATGCGGCCTGAAATCCTGGAGGAGATCCGCTTTCTGACTCTCGATTTGCAACTTGCCAGAGCGGTAGATGGCATCATTTCAATCTTTTCCATGCGTGAACCGCCTGACGCGAGCGGCTATCCGGCGCCGCTGCTGCCGACCGAGTTGCCAACCGGCGAAGAGTTCGAAAAGCTCGCCAAGCGCGTTGTCGATCACCCGCTGATCGGCGGCAAACTGCTTTCGCTCCCGGACGGCAAAAGCCAGCTCACGCTCATCATCCTGTCCCTGAAACAGGACGTGATCGACAAAATTGGTCTGAGCGCCTCGATCCGGGAAATCGAGGAAACCTCCAGGGAAATACTGGAGCCAATCGGCCTGCGCGTACAGCTTGCCGGGGCGCCGGTCATGCAACTGGAAATACGCGATGCGATCGGCCGCGACCGGCTGCTCTATAACGGCAGCGGATTTCTGGTCGGCATGCTGATCAATTTCGCCTTTTTCCGCCGCGTCAAGCTGGTGCTTATCACCTCGCTCTGCCCCGCCGTCGCCGTGCTCTGGGCGATGGGGCTGCTCGGCTGGGCCGATTTGCGGCTCAATACATTTATCAACATCATCCCGCCGCTGGTGATGGTGATCTCGTTCGCCGACGCCATGCATATGGTGTTTTCCATCCGCCGCCGTTTGGTGCAGGGAGATGACCGCTTCGCCGCCGCGCGCCATGCAATTCTCACTGTCGGTCCGGCCTGTGTCCTGACCTCCATCACCACCTCCATAGCTTTTGCCTCATTGACGCTGACGGATTCCGGCATGATCCGCACCTTCGGGATCGCCGCCGCGCTGGCCACGATGCTGGCCTTCATCACGGTCATCGTGCTGCTGCCGATCATGGTGATCTTGCTGTTCCGCGACGAGAAGGAATTCATGCGCACCGAGACTTCGCGTCACAAGGCGTTGGCCTGGCTGGAGACTCTGTGTGCGGATTTTTCCGAATGGCTCAAAACCCGCTACCGGATGGTTGCCGTTACGGGTCTGTCCTTGTTCGTCATTTTTGCGGCCCTGCAATACCAGCTGGAACCGCGCTACCGCCTGAGCGACCAGGTGCCGGACACCAAACAGTCGATCGAGACGACAAAGCGGCTGGACGTGAAGCTGACCGGCGCCCATCCCGTTCACATCATGCTGGATTGGCCGGAAGGTAAAGCCGTCACCGACCCAGAAATCATAGAGGCGCTGGCGGAAGCGCATAGCCTGATTGAGAAACAAGCGGGCGTCGGCAATGTGTGGTCGGTCGAGACCTTGCGCCGCTGGCTCATCGATGCGGGCGAAACACACCCCGGTGCGCTAAAGGAATATCTCGACAAATTGCCGGACCATCTGGTGCGGCGATTTATCGCCAAGAACGCACCCTCTGCACTGGTAACGGGACGCTTGCCCAATCTGGATGCCGGGGACACGGTCCCGGTGTTGAAAAAACTGGACGCGAGCCTGTCGGATTTGCGTGTGAAATATCCCGAAATGAGCTTTACCGTCACCGGACTGGCGGCGGTCTCGGCCTTGCGAAGCTCGGAAATGATCCGCCAGCTTAACCGGGGCCTCATTGCCGCCATGATCGTGGTCATCGGCTTGATCGGCGTCGCGTTTCGTTCGTTCAGGATACTGATTCTGTCGATCCTGCCCAATCTGTTCCCTATCGTGGCGGCGGGCGCCCTGTTGTATCTCACCGGCGGCGGGCTGGAATATGCCAGTGTTATCGCGCTCACTGTGGCCTTTGGCATCGCCGTGGACAACGCCATTCATTTCCTCAACCGTCTGCGCATCGAGACCAGCCGGGCGAAGGATCTTCAAGACGGCGTGGCCGAAACCATTGCGCGGATTGGTCCTGTACTCGTGGTCACGACGCTGGTGTTGATCGCCGGCCTCGCGGCGACCATCCTTTCCGATTTGCCGTCCATGCGTCTGTTCGGCAAATTGTTCGTGACCGCGCTGACGGGAGCGCTCATCGGCGATCTTATCATCCTCCCGGCGGTTATTCTGGCCGCGCAGAAATACGGGTTTGTCAAAACCGCTGAATGAGGCTTATCGAGAGTCACATTGGTCAAACTTGCCAACAATTTGTCACGGCTCGGCGATGAAAACGCCTTTGCCGTACTTGCCCGCGCCGCCGAACTCGCCGCCCAGGGGCGCGACATCATCAATCTGGGAATTGGCCAGCCGGATTTTCCCACCCCGCCGCACATCGTCGAGGCGGCGATCAAGGCGCTTAAGGACGGCCATCATGGCTACACGCCCGCCATTGGCATTGCGCCCTTGCGCGAAGCGGTCGCGGCGGACATTTTTTCCCGGCTTGGCGTTGAGGTCAATCCCGATCATGTGGTCGTCATGCCGGGCGGCAAGCCGACAATGTTTTTCGCGATCCTGATGTTCGCCGAGCCAGGCGCGGAAATCATCTTTCCCGATCCCGGATTTCCCATCTACCGCTCGGTGATCGATTATTCGGAAAGCACCGCGGTTCCGCTTCCCATCAGGGAGGAAAACGATTTTGCCTTTTGCGCCGATGATGTGCTCGAACGAATCACCCCGGCGACGCGGCTGATTATTCTCAACTCCCCGGCCAATCCGACCGGCGGCGTCACCCCGGGCGAGGAAATCGCCAAGCTCGTGAAGGGGCTTGAGAAGTGGCCGGATGTGGCCATTCTGTCCGATGAGATATACGGGCAGATGACCTATGACGGTCTGGAGCATAACTCCCTGCTCAGCTATGAGGGGTTGCGCGACCGGGTCATCCTGCTGGAT
>JADFHH010000239.1 GCA_022567275.1 Pseudomonadota bacterium
AGCTCGGCGGCATCACCCGAAACATGTTCGGCGATCTGGCATGGGTGGGCGCGCAGGATGATTTGATAGCCACGCGATTCATTGCGTTGGGCGCGTCGCCGGATCGAGTTGAGGTTACGTCCTCACTCAAATGGGACACGGCCACGGTCGGCGATTCGGTCGAGGGTGCCGACGCGCTCGCGCGTGAGGTCGGCTTCGATCGGTCTCGACCCTTGTGGGTCTGTGGAAGCACAGGCCCCGGCGAGGAGGCGCTGATCTTGCAAGCCTACGGGAGGTTACTCGATGATGCCGGCGGCGATGGGCCTTCGCTGGCGATCGTTCCGCGCAAGCCCGAGCGCTTCGGAGATGCGCAGGCCCGATCCGTAGAGCAAGGTGAGCACCGCGCTGTCGCGCGCAATAACCCATTCAGGCGCGCCTGCCGCTTCGCCGGGGCCGGCATCACGGGTGAGCGACACCGCCGCGGCGACGCTCAAGGGCTTTGGCACGCCATGGGGTATTTTTGGCGTCTGCACGGCCAGAATAGCGTCGTTCTTCAATATTTTCCGCCGGTCGAGAAAGCGGAAAAACATGCGCAAAGCCGACAGCGTGCGCGCCAGCGACCGGCTGGAAACACCCGTTTCGCGGCGCGCGGCGAGAAACGCGCGAAAATCGCGCGGGGTGAGTTTTGCCATATCTTCAAGCGAGGATGGCTGCCCGCGATAGTGCGCCAGAAAGCGCAAAAAATATTTCAGATCGCGGGTGTAGGCTTCGCGGGTTTTCTCCGCCAGTTGCCGCTCGGTGGCGAGATAAGTCAGCCACGCGCCTGCCGCGTCGATGAGATCGGCGCGCGCGGTGAATTCTGGTGCGGCTGTGCTCATCTCTCCATCAAAGGATCGACTGTCCGGTTTTCTCCCAGTCGGCGAGAAAGGCGGCAAGCCCCTTGTCGGTGAGCGGATGTTCGCTCAGGCCCCGCAACACCGCGGGCGGCACGGTCGCGACATCGGCGCCGGCGAGCGCCGCTTGCCTGACATGATCGCCACCACGAATAGACGCCACCAGGATTTGCGTCGAGAGCGCGTCGTAATTGTCATAGATGGTGCGGATATCGCGAACGACGTCCATCCCGTCCTCGCCAATGTCATCGAGGCGGCCGATAAAAGGCGAAATGAATGTCGCCCCGGCCTTGGCCGCGAGCAGCGCCTGATTGGCCGAGAAGCACAATGTCACATTCACCATGGCGCCCCCTTGAGTGAGCGTCCGGCAGGCCTTCAACCCGTCCCAGGTGAGCGGCACCTTGATGGTGACATTTTTTGCGATTTGCGCCAGCTTGCGGCCCTCCTCGACCATCGCGTCGGTCTCGGTAGCTGTCACTTCCGCGCTTACAGGCCCATCGACGATGGTGCAAATTTCCTTGACGACCTCGGTAAAGTCGCGGCCCGATTTGGCGATCAGCGACGGGTTGGTGGTCACGCCATCGACCAGGCCGGTCGCGGCCAGCTCGCGGATTTCCTCCACATCGGCGGTATCGACAAAAAATTTCATGTTCTGGCTCAACTCCTGGCTGCGCATCTGTCTGGTTGACGGCTACAAGTAAGCGCGTGATTCTTGCGCTGCTTTTAACGCATATCATGATCGAGATACACCTTGACTAGCGACGAAACTCTCCCGGTCCTGTTGCCGCTGGCGCTCGATGCGCCCTATGATTATCTGGCGCCAGCGCGATGGGCATTAAAGCCCGGCGATTTCGTCACCGTGCCGCTTGGAACGCGTGAACGCATCGGCGTCGTCTGGCATGGCAAGCTGAACGAGGGACGCGCGCGTGTCGAGACCAGCAAACTGCGAAAAATTACCGCCCGGCTCGATGTGCCGCCGCTGCCCGCCGATTGCATGAAGCTGGTTGAATGGGTGGCGCATTACACGCTCTCCCCCCCCGGCATGGTGTTGCGCATGATGATGAGCGCGCGCGCAGCCTTCAATCCGCCCAAGCCGCGCATGGGCTGCCGTTTGACGGGGGCTAAGCCAACGCGCATGACCCCGGCGCGCGCGCGCGTGCTGGAGGTGGCCGGCAACGGTATGGTCTGGGCGAAACGCGATTTGATGCAAGCCGCCGGCGTCGGCGCCAGCGTCATCAACGCTCTGGTGGACGCCGGCACGCTCACGGTGGAAGCCATGGCGCCCGCACGGCCGCCCGCGCCTGACCCTGGGTTTATCACGCCAAAATTGTCGCGCGAGCAGGCCAGCGCCGCGCAGCCGCTGCGCGCGCGGGTTGGCGAAAATACCTGTTCGGTCACCCTGCTCGACGGCATTACCGGCTCCGGCAAGACGCTGGTCTATTTTGAAGCCGTCGCGGCCGCACTTGCTGCCGGCAAACAGGCGCTGATCCTGCTGCCTGAAATCGCCCTGACCCGCCAGTTCGTTCAGGCTTTTGAGACGCGCTTTGGCTGCGCCCCGGTTGAATGGCATTCCGAAATCACCCCGCGCCAGCGTGGGAATAGCTGGCTGGCGATAGCCCGTGGCGAGGCGCGCGTGGTGGTCGGTGCGCGTTCAGCGCTGTTTCTGCCCTTCCCCGAGCTGGGACTGATTGTTGTCGATGAAGAGCATGACGCCTCCTACAAGCAGGAGGAGCAAGTGCGCTATCACGCCCGCGATATCGCCGTGGTGCGCGGCTCGCTCGGCAATTTTCCGGTGGTGCTGTCCTCGGCCACGCCGAGTATCGAGAGCCATGTGAATGTCGCCCGGGAGCGCTATGGCCTTGTGCGGCTTTCCACGCGCTATTCCGGCGCGGCCCTGCCGGACATCACGGCGATCGATATGCGCACCGCGCCGCCCGAACGGGGCAAATGGCTGTCGCCAATTCTGGTGGAGGTGCTCGGCGAAACATTGCAAAAGAAGCAGCAATCCCTGCTGTTTCTCAATCGCCGGGGCTATGCGCCGCTGACGCTGTGCCGCGCCTGCGGTTATCGTTTCGAGTGCCCGCAATGCGCCGCCTGGCTGGTGGAACACCGGTTTCGCGGCCAGTTGCAATGCCACCATTGCGGCCATAAAGCGCGCGCGCCAAAAGCCTGCCCGAATTGCGCCAGGGAAGAGACGCTCGTTCCCTGCGGGCCGGGGGTGGAGCGCATCGCCGAGGAAGTCCGCGAACGCTTCCCCGACGCGCGCATCGCCATTCTGTCCTCCGATCTCGCGCCCAGCGTGAACGCGCTGCGCGAGGTGCTGGGTCGCATCACCGCGGGAAAAACCGACATCATCATCGGCACCCAGCTGGTGGCCAAGGGGCACCATTTCCCGCAACTGGCCACCGTGGGGGTGGTGGATGGCGATCTGGGCTTGAGCCAGGGCGACCCGCGCGCGTCCGAGCGCACCTATCAGCTGCTCTCCCAGGTGACCGGACGCGCGGGGCGCGAGGCGATCAGCGGTGCCGGTTATATCCAGACCTATATGCCCGAACACCCGGTCATCAAGGCGCTGCTGTCGGGCGACCGGGACACTTTCTTACGCCAGGAAATCGCCGCGCGCGAGGCGGCCCGCTACCCGCCATTCGGACGGCTGGCCGCGCTCATCGTCACCGCGGCGAGCCTGCCCCGCGCCAATGCTTATGCCCGCGCGCTCGTCGCCCATGCTCCGCGGGCGGAAAAAATCCGCGTGCTTGGCCCCGCCGAAGCGCCCCTGTCGGTTATTCGCGGGCGCCACCGGGTGCGGCTGCTGGTGAAGGCCGCCAAACAATCGGACCTGCAAGCCTATCTGCGCCAATGGCTTGGCGCGGCCCCGTCGCCGAAAGGCGGGGTAAGGTTTTCGGTGGATGTCGATCCGTATAATTTTATGTAGAGGCGGGCTCTTCCTTGAGGGTCGGGATGGCCGAGACGTCCACCTCGCGCGCCGCGTGCCACAGATCGTGGGCGGTCTGCAGATTGAGCCAGAGTTGCGGGCTGTTACCGACCAGCTTGCCGATGCGCACCGCCATGCGCGGCGTCACGGGCTGTTTTTGCGCAAGCAAATCGTAAAGCGTCTGCCGGGAAATGCCGAGATGCGACGCGATGCGCGTCTTCGGCAAGCCGAGCGCCGGCAGCACGATTTCGCTTAAAACGGCCCCCGGATGGGTTGGGCAGCGATTGGGGTCTCTTGCAGAGCGATCCATTTTTCTCTCAAATAAGCTTCGAAAGTTCCGCGAGAAGCTCTTCGCGCAAATCCTCGCGCTCCAGCGCAAACGCGATATTGGCGGCGAGGAAGCCGGTCTTCGAGCCGCAG
>JADFHH010000240.1 GCA_022567275.1 Pseudomonadota bacterium
ACCCACACCTGAGATGATCTCAGCAGCGTATGAGGCGGTTAGATTTGATGAGAGTTGGGCAATCAATTCTGGACGCGATTTCAAGAAGGGTATCAAAGCCATGATTGATGCGGCATTGGACCACTAGATGTGGTGCCTCAATAGGTTGTCCCGCTTCCACCCCAGTCGACTGATTGGCGTTTTATCTTTTATCCCGCCGTGGGGGCGGTGCCAATTATACATATGGGTCCATCCTGGCAGATGCTCTGCACGCTGCCGCGATGTTTGATATGTCCTTGCATAGGCCCATTCACGGATGGCGCTCTGTATGAAGCGCTCTGCCTTTCCGTTGGTGCGGGGGGTGTAGGGTTTGGTACGGATATGCCTGAGGCCGAGCTGTGCGCAGGCGGCGGCAAACAGTTTCGATTTGTAACATCCACCGTTGTCCGTCATCACGCGGTTGATGGTGACGCCAAGCATCTGGTAGTAGGCCACTGCCGCTTTCAGGAACGCAACCGCGCTTTCCTTCTTCTCGTCGCGATAGATGTCCGTGAAGGCTATGCGCGAGGCATCATCGACGCACACATGCATGTATTCCCAGCCATGGCCGCCCTGTTTCCTGGCCCGTGGATTGGACTGACCTGTTCGGTCCCCGGTGACACGATGGCCAGGGCGGTCGAACTTGCCGAACTTCTTGATGTCGAGATGGATCATGTCGCCAGGATTTTTGTACTCATAACGCCGCTCGGGTTCCCTGGGCTCCAGATCCTTGATGCGCGATAATCCGGCACGCCGCAACACACGGCTGACGGTTGCCGCCGATACGCCTGTCACGTGAGCGATGTGTTTGCCGGTCAGGCGTTTGCGGCGCAACTCGATGATCTTGTCTAGCGTCTGTTGAGACGTGGGCCGGTTCAGTTTGTCAGGACGCGATGAGCGATCCTGCAAGCCGGCAACACCTTCAGTTCCGTGGCGGGCAACCCATTTGCGCACTGTGCGCAGACAAACACCTGCGGCGTGTGCGGCGGCCTGCAGGGTCTGGCCGCTCAGCACCTGGCGAACCATCCGCTCTCGACCTATCGGCGTCAAACGGGCATTCTTATGGATGTTCATTCCGTGCCTCCTTTGAGTTCTGAAGTCTGGTATCTCCAGTCTCCTAGGAATGGATCGAATGAACAACCTATTGAAAGCTCACATCTAGCTGCCAACCACCAGCGGGCTGGTCAGCCTGTGCAGCGCGGCAATCACGGAGTGCGCGGTGATCTTGCCGGTGCGCGGGTTCTCGTTACTCGGCACATTTTCAATGGTCATGGTGAAATCGGCGCAGTCTGATGTCACGGTGACGGACTGTGAATTTCGCGTGGCTTGCGGGTCCGCCCAAATTTCCACTTGCGTCTCGTCCGGCCCGCTGCCCGCAAGCGCAAGCGCTGCGGCGACATTGAGATTAGCGGGAAACCCCTTGGCGGCTTCGCGCGCTGAACCGGAGAATAACAATTTTGGCTCCCTCAAGCCGTCAAGCGAGATACCGTTGGCGACCAAGTGCGGGGCGCCCTTCAGGCTCTCTGGAGGTTTGCGCGTCACCAGCTTGACCGAACGGATACCCGCAGAAGCGGCCGCGCGCACCGCATCGAGGCCGATCAGCGCGCCGGAGGGAACCATGATCCGCCCGCCATTCTTGCGTGCCAGATCAACCAACTCCATATGGTCAAGAAGCACGCCAACCGACAAGGGCATGAATATGCGGCCCCTGGAGAGGGCCGCTTGCGCGACTTCCATGAAATGTGCGGCAGGCACGCATTCGACAACGATGTCGGCGTTATCGGCCAATGCGTCCAAGGGGACGATATGCGGCACGCTTTCAAACCCGGCCACGCGTTCTTTTGCCCGCGCCTCATCGCGGGCGGAGACCGAGGTGAGCACCATGTCCGCAATTGCGCGGCCGTCGACACAGCGCGCAACGCTCATGCCGATGGCCCCGAGCCCGGCGATACCCAGGCGAAGAGGGGTTTTCAATGCATCTGCCATTTTTACCTCCCGCGACGCGCACTATCGGCGAACGCACCACCATATATATGCCCGCGCAAAGCAGCGCCCAAAAAAACAGTTTCCGGAACGTCTCCTCGGAAATCATATGACGAAACCGCCGGTCGAACGCCACCACGCCCTGGACCATGCGGCCGAGAAAGAAGGCCGCCAGAACAAGGGCAAGAACATCGGCGCTCCACATAGACGGGACCGTTCTTCATGTATTTTCTCAGATTTGAACGGCTGCCCGAAACTCACGCCGCCTTGTGTTTCTGGAATGCCCGATAGCCCAGATAACCTGCCAGCGACAGCAACCCCAGAGCAAGGGTCGGCCGCACCAAACCACCCATCATGTACAATGGCAGCGCCACGCTGGCGGCCAGGGCGGCCGGATAATAGCGGGTCCATAGGCGCTTGCCGTGGTGTGCGGAATACAGCGTGAAGAAAGCAGAGAACACGGCGATGACGAGGAAGAACAAGGACCATGGCCGTGTCACGAACGGGCTCAGATCGGTGGTAATGGCCAAGGCGCGGGCCAGATTGAGTTCCGCGATATTACCAAGCACGACGCCGAGGATCATGGGCGCCAGGGGAAAGCCAAAATGGCGCATCAGGAACCCCAGAATCCCGAACCACAGCAACGTCCAGAGATCGAACTCCACATTGTTGATGGCGAACACGCCGATCCCGCAAAAGCCGAGGATGACGCCTGCCAGGACATACATGCGCACCCGCGTCACCAGCACGAATACGCGCAACATGATGGTTTGCAGGCCGAGCATCATGAAGGGCGCGAGGAAGAAGGCGATGAATATGGAATAGGCCAGCACCGGTTCATCGCCAATGAAGGACGGGCTGGGGACGACATCGTGCATGAGCAGCGCGCCGAGCATGACCGCGGTCGTGACGTCGCCCGGGATGCCGAGCGCCATCAGGACAATCAACGCGCCGCCCTCGACCGCATTGTTCGAGCTTTCCGGCGCGATAATGCCATCGGGTATTCCGGTGCCGAATTCTTCCGGCTTCTTCGAGGCCTTTTTCGCCTGGTCATAGGCGAGAATATTGGCGATCGAGCCGCCGGCGCCGGGAAGAATACCGGTGAAGACGCCGATCAGGGCGGAGCGCAGCACGTTGGTCCAACGCTTGGCGATCACGCGAACGGCGCGCAGATGCTCGATCTTGATATTTGTGTCGCCGCGCTCCATCAACGATTTGCGCGCTCTTTCCGGGTCGCGGATGTCGCTCAGCAATTGTGAGAAGGCGAACAGACCAATGAGGACGGCAATGAAGTCGAAGCCCTGCAGAAGGGTATCGCTGCCAAAATTGAAGCGCGCCATACCGACAGCCTCATCCTCACCGACGGTCCGGATGAGCAAGCCGAGCACACCGGCGATCAGGCCTTTGACCATATTCTTGCCTGCCAGACTCGCCGTAATAGTGAGCGCGAACATGACCAGCATGAAATAACCCCACGGGTTGAACTCCAGGCCGATCCGGGCGAGCTGCGGCGCCAAGGTTACCAGCAGAAATGCGCTGATGATGCCGCCGAAGAAAGACGACCAGACGCCGATGCCGAGCGCCAGGCCCGGTTGGCCCTTTCGAGCCATGGGAAAGCCGTCGAATGTGGTTGCGACCGAGGATGGCGTACCGGGAATGCCGGTCAGGATGCCGGCCATTAGTCCACCGGAAAGCCCGCCGACCAGCACGGAGACCATTGTGGCGAGCCCTTGCGATGGCGGCATGCCGTAGGTGAACGGCAAGGTCAGCACGATGGCCATGGCGATGGTGAACCCGGGAATAGCGCCAGCCAGAAGCCCCGCCGCAACGCCGATCATCATCAGCGACAATGTGGTGAGGTTGGTGATCTCGGCAAACGCCAGAATTACATTCTCGACTATCACGCTGCCCCCCTAGATCGGTTTGATGCTCCGCTAGAACACCGGGATGATCATCCCCGGCGGCAGAAGTACCCCCAGGGCAAAGGTGAACAGCGACCATACGGAGCCGATCGCCAGCACGGCAACGGCGGCATGCATAATAAGATCGCGCGGCGCCCAGCCGCCCATAAATCCCAAAAGAAGAAAAACAAAAAGGATGCCGCTGAGCAGCATGCCGAGCACGGGCAGCGCCAGCAGGTAGCCCAGAAACAGAGCAAAACACCAGATCACGTTGTGCCAATAG
>JADFHH010000241.1 GCA_022567275.1 Pseudomonadota bacterium
AATAAATATGCTCATCATCTACAAAAACATTGCCGCTACCGATGACAAGCGACGTGTGCCCCCCCTGCAGAACGGTGTATCTTCTAACATTAATTTCAAAGCGAACCAATGAATTATGCGGCCGGATCTGACCGTCAAAATTGACTTCCTTGCACCCCAGGGCGCGGCCATTACCTTCGCTGCCACAACAGACACAATAAAACCCCAGCAATTGCCAAACCGCATCCACTCCCAGGCAACCAGGTTGTACCGGATCGCCGTTGAAGTGACACTGAAAAAACCACTCATCGAGATGAACATCTTTTTCCGCGATCATGCTACCTTTGTTCCCACGTTTCTCGATTTTAAGCACGCGGTCAACCATCAAGAAAGGCGGGGCCGGCAACCTGGAGAATTCTGCCGGAGGGTCTTCAACCAATTGGCCATAAGCAAATGCGATGAGCTCTTCTTTTGCAAAATGAGTTCTTTCAAGAAATTCCTGATATTTCATATTTAAAGATATGCCTTATAAAAAAATCAGCTATTGGCTTTTAACTTGCTGATAAGTATCTATACAGCAGCATGACAAATCTGACCTCTTAAGTCATATTTTTTCCTTCAACAGGAAGAAATTATACCAGCCGGTAAACTTGTTTACGATCGCAATCCCGCCTTCCCAAATATTCAGGCTCCTAAAATCTCTCAGGGGGTGCGATCATTTTATGAGCAATAGCCAAGAGCTAACAGCCAGGTGCCAATAGCTGTTTTTTGGCAAAACCTCAAGCATCAGATAGAAATTCAATCATCATGCTTGCCCAGGTCAATCCGGCGCCAACAACGATCAGGGCAAGCCTGTCTCCTTCTTTAAATTTATGCCAGTTTTGACTCAAGACGATTGGCGCACCTGCCGCTCCGGTATTGCCAAATTCATCCACATTAAAAAAATGTTTGTCTTGAGAAATTTCACATCTGTTGCATACGGATTCCAACATACGCAAATTTGCCTGGTGCCCAATAAAATAGAGGCGTGCTTCCCGATACATTTCAGCAATCTCCCGATAGCACTTCACTGTGCGTTTTATAGCAAATGTCTGAACAGTTGCACCATCCTGTTTAAAATAACTCATCCTGCGAATGGTCACTTTGTCCCAACCTTTCGGACTTGAAGTCATGCTGTGAAAATTGACTTGAGCTCTTGCAGGCACTCTTGATGAAACCACGGCAGCACTCGTCCCATCTCCCCACAAAACAGCTGAATTGCGATCAGTGTAATCGATGGAGCGTGTATTATTTTCCGGAGAAATCAATAAAATAAATTCCGGTATTGCTTCCGGATTCATCATGGAAAGAAAATGTATTTGAGAACCGAAACTCGAACATGCAGAATTCAGATCAAAAGCATTAGCTTCGATACCCAATTCTGCGGCGAAATTGATCTCGTCGGTCGCAGTGGCCCCGCAATCAACCAGCCAGGCCCGCCGGTCGCGCTGCGCCCGAGTTTGCATGGTGATGTTCGCCGGCTGAGCGTGCCGCGCGTGAGAGCAACCAGCGCGACCGCAGCGCGTCCATATGCACTCGATAGCGGTGACCGTTTGCGCGTGACGGTGTTTGGCCAGCAAAACCTCTCGCGCATATATCCTGTCGATGGCGGTGGATATATTTCCATGCCACTGATTGGCGCGGTAAAAGTGCGCGGCATGACGACGTTCCAGGCCGAAGAACGCATCGCAAACACTCTGAAACAAAAATATGTCAAGGATCCCAAGGTCACCGTGGAAGTCGCCGCCAACCGTCCCTTCTTCATCCTTGGTGAAGTGCGCAATGCCGGACAGTTCCCCTATGTGGCCGGGATGACGGCGCAAACCGCGATTGCCATTGCCGGCGGATTTACACCCCGGGCGAAAAAGAAACGCATCCAGCTTGTGAGATATGTCAATGGCGCCTCCTACACCCGGACGGTTCCGATAAACGTGAAAATTTTGCCTGGCGACACAATCACTGTGCGGGAACGGTTTTTCTAAGACCTGACTGGTGCTACATAATCGTCGCCCGTGAGCGATCCTCTTACCATTATTCACTGTCTTCGCGCGCCCGTTGGCGGGTTGTTCCGGCATGTATGCGATCTGGCTCAGGAGCAAACCGGCATGGGGCACCGCGTCGGGGTCATCTGCGATGCGCGGCGCGCAAGTCCGGCGAGCGAAACCGCACTGCGTAAGCTTGAAAACCTGTGCGCGCTCGGTGTCGTGCGAATTGCAATGAGCCGGCAACTCGGCCTGCGGGATTTGACAGCCTGCATAGCGGTGCGGCGCTTTGCCCGCGACATGGAGGCGCAAATATTACATGGCCATGGGGCCAAGGGCGGCGCCTATGCGCGTCTCGCCGCGCACTGGGGGAAGCGCAAGGGGCAGGAAATACGCGCCTTTTACACCCCCCATGGCGGATCGCTGCATTACACTCCCGATAGTCTGAAGGGGCGCATATATTTGGCGCTGGAAAAACGCCTTGCCGCAAAAACCGACGGCCTGATATTCGAAAGCAGATATAGCGCCGGGCTTTATGAAACCAAAGTGGGGGCGCCATCAGGCGAGGCCCGGATCATTCCAAACGGGCTTAAGCCAGCGGAATTTTATGAAATTGTGCTCGATGAGGAGGCGGATGATTTTGTCTTTGTTGGCGAACTCAGGCATCTCAAAGGCGTCGATGTCATGCTGCGGGCGCTTGGCGAGATGCGCAAGACGCGCCCGGTGACAGCCTATATCGCAGGCGGCGGTCCGAATGCAGCGCAATTCCGGAAACTCGCTCAAAAACTCAATCTGAGCAGCGCCGTGACCTTCGCCGGCCCGATTCCGGCTGGCGCCGCGTTCACGCGCGGCCGCTGCCTGGTGGTTCCCTCAAGGGCAGAGTCTTTCCCCTATATCATTCTGGAGGCCGCGGCGGCGCAACTCCCGCTGATCGCTACCAGAGTCGGTGGCATCCCCGAAATCATCAAGGGTACGCAGGTAGAACTCGTCCCGGCTGACGATGTGCCAGCTCTGATACGGCAAATGTCGCGCTTCCTTAAAAACCCGCAAATCTATGTGAATCGCGCGCGCGCATTGCAGAAAAGCGTTGCCAGGAATTTCACGGTCGAGGCTATGGCGCGGGACATTACGGAGTTCTATGGAAGCCGGTAAACAACACTTAACCATATAGCCAGACTTCCGGGCTTCGAGGCCCCCGATTAAAGCTTCCAAGACTCTCCCCTGATAGAGTTGGACCATGGGCTTTTGTGCGGTCTTGTGACCGTGCATGTAATTCATTACCGGGGGAAATACACAGGCTTGCATCTTGCCTGTTCTGTATTGGGGTCACAGTTCTCTATGTCTGACATACCCGCATCGGATCATGTGGATTCAGACCGCCGCGCCTGGAACCGCAGCAGTTCCGAACGCCGCGCTTCAGCGCGTCCGCGTCTGGGTAATTTCAATTTTTCCGGCACAGCCAGCCTGATTTCTCCACGCGTGGTGACAGGCGGTGCGCGGCTGATTGACTTTGTTCTGATCGCGGCGCTGGGCTACGGAATTTTCTACGCCTATATCGGCCCCCCATCCATCCCGCCGGAACATTTCGGTTCTTTGCTATATGCGGTGGTGATCGGCAGCACAGCGGCGATCTCGGTGCTGAGTTTTCAGGCGTGCCAGCTCTACGATATCACCATCTTATCTAACGCCGTGCGGCAGATCGCCCGCATCTGGTCAGCCTGGACACTCACCTTCGCCATGTTGATGGCGTTCGTCTTTTTCGCCAAGCTCGGAGAAGAGTTTTCAAGGCTGTGGGCCGCCAGCTGGTATGTGAGCGGGATGGGCGCTTTGGCTCTGTTCCGGATTGCATTATCTCTCGCTGTGCGCAACTGGACCAGGCTCGGGCGTCTCACGCGACGCGCCGTCATCGTTGGAGGCGGACCAGATGGGCGCAAACTGATACGCGCTCTGGAAGCCTCACGCGACACCAACATCCAGATTTACGGCGTGTTCGACGACCGCGACGAAAAGCGTGTCTCCGACAGGATTTCCGGCTATCCGAAACTGGGCGATATCGATCAACTGATAGAATTTGGACGTGAGAAACGCCTCGATCTGCTGATCATTACCTTGCCCATGTCGGCGGAAAAACGTCTGCTTGAACTGTACAGGAAATTGTGGGTGTTGCCGGTT
>JADFHH010000242.1 GCA_022567275.1 Pseudomonadota bacterium
ATGACGAGGGTGCCGGCAAGGCAAACCAGTAAAGCGAGGGCCGCGCGGCGGACAAATTCACCCATCATTGCGATTGAACCTTTCATGGCCGCCCTAACTCACAATAGTGGTGGTGGCCGACATCATTTCGTCGGAAGCGCTGATTACTTTTGCATTCATTTCGTAAGCACGCTGTGCTTCAATCAAAGCTGACAATTCGGCCCCATCATTGACGTTCGCCGCTTCCAGGTACTTTTGCAGGACATTTCCGATACCTGCGGCGCCTGGCGTCCCCGTGCTCGGCGTGCCGCTGGCGGGGGTTTCCAGAAACAGATTGTCGCCTGTCGCCTTCAGGCCCGCCTTGTTAATGAAACGCGTAAGCTGAAGCTGGCCAACCTGCGTCGGGGTTGTCGCATCGCCAACCAGCACTTCTACGCCGCCGGTCCGGTTGATGGTGATGGAACTGGCATTGCTGGGGATGGTAATGGCAGGGCTGACCTGGTAGCCATCGATGGTCACCAACTGTCCCAGCGCGTTCAACTCGAAGGATCCATCCCTGGTATAGGCGGTCTGGCCGTTCGGCAGAGAGATGGCGAAGAAACCCTCGCCGCGAATAGCCAGGTCGAGTTCTTTTTCCGTATTGGTCAGGCCGCCCTGGCTCATGATGCGCGAAGTGGCGCCTGTCTTGACGCCAAAGCCGATCTGCACTCCGGCGGGCATTATCGTGCCGGTGATCGACGTTGTGGAACCCGATGCGAGCAAGTCCTGATAAAGAAGATCCTGAAATTCCGCGCGTACCCGCTTGAAGCCGGTCGTGCGCATATTGGCGATGTTGTTGGAGATGACCTCCACATTCAGCTGTTGGGCCATCATGCCCGTGGCTGCTATTAGCAGTGAATTCATTGCATTTTTCCCTTTCTAGTCTCGCGAGCTTATCGTGATGGTTGCTCGCGCTAGTTCCTTGGCGGCGTGCCGAGTTTTTCAATGGCCTGGCGCCTCAGGTCTTGCTCGCGGCTAAGTATTTGCGAAATGGTCGTATAGGCGCGCACGGTCTCGATCATCCGGGTCAGCTCGGCAATGGGCTGAACGTTTGATTTCTCCACGACGCCTTGCAGGATGCGTACATCTTCTGCCACTTCGGGCAGTTGTGTCGTTGAAAACAGCGTCTCGCCTTCATTGCGCAGTGCGGCATTGTTCTGGAACTGCACCACGCGCAAGCGGTCCTTAGTGCCCTGGCTGGTGGAGATCGTACCGTCTTTGGCGATCACGATAGCGGATTCATCGGGCCCGAAAGTGATGGGACCCCCTTCACCCAGCACCGGATATCCGGCGGCTGTGACCAGCTGGCCTTCCGCGTCCAGCTTTAACTGTCCGTTGCGTGTGTAGCGCTCGCCGTCAGGGGTCTCGACAACCAGCCAGCCGTCTCCGGAAATCGCCACATCGAACTCGTTGCCCGATGTCTCGAAGGCGCCCTCTTGAAACGAACGGTAAATCGCGCCGTCGATAACGTAGGAGAGGCTGTTGTCCTGACCGATCCGTGAGACCGGCATCAGATACTCTTCGAACTGCAAGGTGCCGGCCTTGTATCCGGCGGTGTTCATATTCGCGAGATTGTTGGCAATGACATCCATCTGCCGCTTGAGGGCAGTCTGGCGGGATAGTCCGATGAGAAGTGCGTTTTCCATAAGCCTGCGTTCCGGTTTGCGTTATGTGCGCAACGCCGCAACGCGATACATGCGGACCAGCATGGCCCAAGCGCGGCACGGATCAGAACTGCATGGACCATGCCACAAATATTACATATGTATTACAATATGTTAGTTAAGTTCATCTGAGGATACCAGTGCCGGACCGGCAAATGGTACCCGGCAAAAATTGCCGTGTTTGGGCCAATTGGCAACCATTCGTTAACTATGAGTCCCGTAAATGGATAGCGAAGCTGCACGATGGCGGAAGTGATCTGTTCCGGCCGCTATGACAGTGGCCGATGCAACGTCTGGCGGAGTAGGCAGAGATGGCTGAGCGCGAAGATAATAAAGCCGAGGAAAACGAGAATCCGGACACCGGTAGCGCGGGCGACCAGGGCGAGGGTGATGAAAAGCAGCAGGAGGGCGGCAAGCCCAAACTGCGTTTAAGCCCCAAGAAGCTCGCCATAGCCGCAGTGTCGCTGCTGGTCCTGCTGGGGGGCGGCGGCTATTTCATGTGGGACAAGCTCCCGTTTGCCGGTTCAAGCGATGGCAGCAACGTCGCGGCCAATCCAAAGGTCTATTATACCCTTCCCGAAATGGTCGTGAATCTGAGTTCGCAAGACAAACGCGCCCAGTATCTCAAGCTAAAGGTTTCTCTCGAAGCAAAGAATCAAAAGGTGATCGATGCTTTGAATCCGATCATGCCGCGTATCCTGGACATGTTTCAGCTTTATCTGCGCGAGCTGCGCAGCAGTGACCTTGAGGGGTCGGCAGGCATCTACCGGCTGAAGGAAGAGTTGCTGCGGCGGATCAATATGGAACTCCACCCCCATCGGATCAGTCGCGTTTTGTTCAATGAAATAATCATCCAATAAGGTCGGGATAAAGCATGGCTGACGATATGGACCAGGATGCGATGGCGGCCGAATGGGGCGCTGCACTTGGTGATGGCGAGTCGGAAGGCGGTGGCGAAGAGGGTCTGGACGACGATGTCGCGGCGCAATGGGCCTCGATGATGGATGACGGCAGTTCAGCAGACGGAGAGAATTCCGGCGGTGAACGTGTCCTGAACCAGGACGAAATTGACAGTCTGCTCGGCTTTGGCCTCGACGAGCAATCTCTCACGGATACCAGCGGCCTTCGCGCCATCATCAATTCGGCCATGGTGTCTTATGAGCGCCTGCCGATGCTGGAGATCGTGTTCGACCGCATGGTGCGGCTGCTTGCGGCGAGTTTGCGTACTTTCACCTCCGATAATGTCGAGGTCTCTCTCGACCATATCTCGACCATGAGGTTCGGCGACTATCTGAACTCGATTCCGCTGCCGGCGATGATCTCGGTCTTCAGGGCCGTGGAATGGAATAACAATGCGCTTCTCACCGTCGATTCCAACCTGATCTACTCGATCGTGGACGTGCTTCTGGGCGGGCGCGGCGCGCCCGCCGTGCGTGTGGAGGGCCGACCCTATACTTCTATTGAAACCAATCTCATGAAACAGCTCATTGAGATCATATTGAAGGACGCTGAAGTCGCGTTCAAGCCGCTCTCGCCCGTCAAGTTCGAGCTGGAGCGTCTGGAAACCAATCCGCGCTTTGCCGCGATTGCCCGTCAGGCCGACGCAGCCATCATGATCAAGCTCAGGATCGATATGGAAGACCGGGGCGGGCGCATCGAGGTGCTGCTGCCTTACGCGACGCTCGAACCCATTCGCGATCTCCTGCTGCAAGGGTTCATGGGCGAAAAATTTGGCCGTGACAATATCTGGGAAAGCCATCTCGCCACCGAAATCCACAAAACAACGGTTCCTCTTGAGGTTGTGCTGGGTGAAATAACCCTGCCGTTGCAGCGTGTGATGTCGTTCAAGGTGGGGGAAACGATGATGCTCAACACTGGCCCCGATGACCCCGTGCTTGTGCGCTGTGGCGGTATACCGCTGGTCACGGGGAGCATAGGGCGCACGGGATCGAATGTTGCCGTGCGCGTTGCCAGTGGCATATCCAAGCGGAAGGGAATGAGCTGGAGCGAGGATACGGCAACTGAAGCCATGGCGGAGGCTGTATAGAATGGGTGGGCATTTGCTGGGCATTGCGATCGAAGCGCTGGTGATGGTGCTGCTTGCGGTCACGATCGGATATTGCGTGCTGGTGAATCGAAAACTTGTCCAGCTGCGTTCCGACCAATCGGAACTCAAGGTCATTGTTCGCGATCTCCATGCCGCAACGATGCAGGCCGAGCACGCCATTGCCGGTCTCCATCAGAGCGCCACCACCGCCCAGGAGTCGCTGGGTGAGCAGATTAGCCGTGTCCGTCACCTTGATGGGCAATTGAGCACACACATCAGCAAGGGCGAAGTGCTGCTGGTGAAACTTGCCGCCATGCCGCAGCTGCGCCAGCCGCACGCCTCCCCCGGTTCCGGCGCCAGAGCGCAGGGCGGGATAAGCCGTCAAAGCAACATCGGGCTTGGCATGCTGAACGCGCAACGCCGCGATGAGGAAGC
>JADFHH010000243.1 GCA_022567275.1 Pseudomonadota bacterium
GCACAGATATAGAATCGATCCTGATCATAGGAGCCGGGCCGATCGTTATCGGCCAGGCTTGCGAGTTCGATTATTCCGGCACCCAGGCCTGCAAGGCGCTTAAAGACGAGGGCTACCGGATTATTCTGGTGAACTCCAACCCGGCCACGATCATGACCGATCCGGAGCTGGCGCACGCCACCTATATCGAACCGATCACGCCCGAAATTGTCGCCCGGATCATCGAGAAAGAACGCCCCGACGCATTGCTCCCCACCATGGGCGGGCAGACGGCGCTGAACACAGCGCTCTCGCTCAACAAAATGGGTATTTTGGAAAAATTCGGCGTGGAGATGATCGGCGCGCGCGCGGAAGTGATCGACAAGGCGGAAGACCGCGAGCTGTTCCGCCAGGCGATGGGAAAGATTGGCCTGGAGACGCCGCGTGCGGAAATCGCCCACGATATGGGCCAGGCCATGGCGGGTCTGGAGAAAATCGGCCTGCCGGCCATCATCCGCCCCTCCTTTACCATGGGCGGGACCGGCGGCGGCATTGCCTATAACAAAGAAGAATTTTTTGAAATCGTCGAACGCGGCCTCGACGCCTCGCCCACATCCGAAGTGCTGATCGAGGAATCGGTCCTGGGGTGGAAAGAGTATGAGATGGAGGTCGTCCGCGACATGGACGACAACTGCATCATCGTCTGCTCGATTGAGAATATCGACCCGATGGGCGTCCACACCGGCGATTCCATTACCGTCGCCCCGGCGCTCACGCTCACCGACAAGGAATATCAGATCATGCGCAATGCCTCGATCGCGGTGCTGCGCGAAATCGGCGTTGAAACCGGCGGGTCGAATGTCCAGTTCGCCGTCAACCCTGAAGACGGACGCCTTGTCGTCATCGAGATGAACCCGCGCGTGTCGCGCTCTTCCGCCCTGGCGTCGAAGGCGACCGGGTTCCCCATCGCCAAGGTGGCGGCGCGTCTCGCGGTCGGTTATCGGCTCGATGAGCTGGAAAACGACATCACCGGCGGCGCGACGCCGGCCTCGTTCGAGCCGTCAATCGACTATGTGGTCACCAAAATCCCGCGCTTCGCGTTCGAAAAATTTCCCGGCGCGGAACCCGTTCTCACCACCTCGATGAAATCGGTCGGCGAGGTCATGTCCATCGGCCGCACCTTCGCGGAATCGTTGCAAAAGGCGCTGCGCTCGCTGGAGACGGGGCTCACCGGCCTCAACGAAGTTGAGTTCGAAGGTCTTGGCCAGGGCGACGACAAGAATGTCATCCGCGCGATCCTTTCCGTGGCCTCACCCGACCGGCTGCTCAAGGTGGCGCAGGCGTTGCGGCTCGGCGTGGACAAGGCGCAAATCCATGCATCCTGCAAGATCGACCCCTGGTTCCTCGACCAGCTCCAGCATATCGTCGACATGGAAGAGCGCGTGCGCGAACACGGCCTGCCGGAAGACGCCGCCTCGTTGCGCGGCCTCAAGGCCATGGGCTTTTGCGATGCAAGGCTGGCGGAGCTGACGGGCATGAACGCGCGCGAGGTTACGCGCGTGCGTAAAAAGCTGGGTGTGCATCCGGTGTACAAGCGCATCGACACCTGCGCAGCAGAGTTCGCCTCGCCCACGGCCTATATGTATTCCACTTACGAGACCGGCCTGTCCGGCGCGCCGGAATGCGAGGCAAAACCTTCCGCCCGCAAAAAAATCATCATTCTGGGCGGCGGACCGAACCGCATCGGCCAGGGCATCGAGTTCGACTATTGCTGCTGCCACGCGGCTTTTTCGCTGTCGGATGCGGGTTTCGAAACCATCATGGTCAACTGCAATCCCGAAACCGTCTCCACCGACTATGACACCTCCGACCGGCTGTATTTCGAACCGCTAACGGAGGAGGACGTGCTGGAGATCGTGCGCGTGGAACAGTCGAAAGGCACGCTCAAGGGCGTCATCGTGCAATTTGGCGGACAGACGCCGCTGAAGCTGGCGGCGGCGCTCGAGGGTGAAAATGTGCCCATACTCGGCACCTCCCCCGACGCCATCGACAGGGCCGAAGACCGTGACCGCTTCAAGGAGCTGGTTGAAGAGCTCGGGCTGAGACAGCCGCGCAACGGCATCGCGCGCAGTGCTGAACAAGCGCGCGCGATAGCCGATGAGATCGGCTTTCCCGTCGTCATCCGCCCCTCTTATGTGCTCGGCGGCCGGGCCATGGAAATCGTCCATGACGAGGCCCAGCTCGACCGTTATATCCGCCAGGCCGTGGACGTCTCGGGCGATTCCCCGGTGCTGATCGACAGCTATCTGCGCGATGCGACGGAAGTGGATGTCGATGCGCTCGCCGATGGCAGCGATGTGTTCATCGCCGGCGTCATGGAGCATATCGAAGAGGCCGGCGTGCATTCCGGCGACAGCGCCTGCTCGCTGCCGCCCCATTCTCTCAGTGACAACATCATCGCCGAGCTGAAACGCCAGAGCGAAGCCTTCGCCAGGGCGCTTGGCGTGACCGGTTTGATGAATGTGCAATTCGCCATCAAGGGCGAGGATATATATGTACTCGAGGTCAATCCGCGCGCCAGCCGCACGGTGCCCTTCGTCGCAAAAGCTATCGGCATGCCCGTGGCCGGCATCGCCGCCCGGCTCATGGCCGGTGAAAAGCTGGCGGATATGGGGCTGAAGCAACGCAAATTTAAGCACATCGCCATCAAGGAAGCGGTGTTCCCGTTTGACCGGTTCCCCGGCGTCGATCCGATACTGGGCCCGGAAATGCGCTCGACCGGCGAGGTCATGGGCATCGACAAGGACTTTGCCGCCGCGTTCGCCAAAAGCCAGCTCGGCGCCGGCGCCAATCTGCCCGCCTCGGGCACACTGTTCGTGTCGGTCAGGGACGCGGACAAGGAGGGAATTGTCAGCCCCGTCCGTAATCTCTCGGAGATGGGTTTTCATGTCATCGCCACGGGGGGCACCAGACGCCATCTGGAATCGCATGGCATTGCCTGCGCCAGGGTGAACAAGGTTCTCGAAGGCCGGCCCCATGTGGTTGACGCCATCAAGAATGGCGAGGTCGATATCGTCTTCAACACCACCGAGGGCGCCAAGGCGTTTGCCGACTCCAAGTCGCTGCGCCGGGCGGCCTTGCTCTGCCACATTCCCTATTATACAACGCTTCAGGGCGCGATTGCCGTGACCAGGGCAATGCACGCCATGAAAACGGATAAATTGAGCGTCGCGCCGCTTCAAAGTTACGTATCCGGGCAGAAGTAAAAGATAACCCAGGCAGCATCGATTTGCCGCCTTGCGGGAATCGCTGCGGCGCAGCATATTTGATTGAAATGGACCCGCTGTAGGGAGTTGGTAAAGACGATGGAAAAGGTGCCCATGACCGCCGCGGGCTATGCCGCTGTGGAGGCAATAGTAAAACAGCTCAAAACGGTTGAGCGTCCGCGCATTATCGCGGCGATCGCCGAAGCGCGCGCGCATGGCGATCTTTCGGAGAATGCGGAATATCACGCCGCCAAGGACCAGCAGGGCCTGACCGAAGCGCGGGTCGCCGATCTGGAAGGCAAGCTGTCGCGCGCCGACATTATCGATGTGTCGAAACTCTCCGGCAAACAGGTCAAATTCGGCGCCACCGTCACATTGATCGACATGGATACCAAGGCAAAGGTCAAATACCAGATCGTCGGCGAGGTCGAAGCGGATGTGAAACTGAAGAAGATTTCCATTACATCTCCCATCGCCCGCGCGCTGATCGGCAAGAGCGTTGGCGATTCGGTCGAGGTCTCCACCCCGGGGGGGGGCAAATGTTATGAGATCAAGACCGTGAAATTTGTCTGACCTCTGTTAGCTTGCCCTCATCCGGAATCCGGTCATGCTGTTGCCGCGCGGCGTTAGCAAAGAGTTCAATATTGTGTGGCAATCTCTCGTGCTGATGGGCCAGCTTTAATGTAGCGACCAGTTCGCGGCCGGACCGGAAATCATGCACAGCACCCAATCTTGTCTCGCGGAACTTGACGTCCTTTCCACGGAAACTTCGAGCGAAAAGAGGCGTGAAGTCCTGCGCCGCGTCACCGATCTTTTCTTCATGACACATGACCGGCAAATGCTGGATGAAGTCAAAATTTTCGGCACTGTCATGGAGCGCAACGCCTAT
>JADFHH010000244.1 GCA_022567275.1 Pseudomonadota bacterium
GCGCGCGCCCGCGCATGCCCCAGATGGTCAGGAAACTGATAAGGGTGATGGCAACAACCATATACAGCGATGCGTTGGTGAATGAGGCATCGATCCCGAACAGATCGAGCTCGATAAACCGCTTGATCTCGAACTGATGCATCGGGTTCGGCATGCCGCCGGCGCTTTCAGCCACTGATCGCCCCAATCATTTTTCCCCCGGTTCTCTTTCAGCCTCTGACTGCATCGCCAGCGCGGTGCGGATCACATTCCAGATGCCGGCCGCCGCGCCAAGTATAAAAAAAATCAGCAGAAAAACAGGTGACGTTTCAAACCACTTGTCCAACTGCCAGCCGATCAAACCGCCGACGAGAAGCCCGGCGACGAGTTCGCTCGATATTCTGAATGCCGTCCCCATCGCGCTGCTGCGCGCCTGTGCCCCGGTCGCATCGCCCCCCCGGCCCCTGGCGCGCCCAAGACGCGTCTCGAAATCCGCAAGCCGCTCATGCCGCTCCCCGCTTCCGGTTGCCAGGTTGCGGTTAGTCGCGTGGCCTTTGGCGGATTTTGCCATGGATTCGACATGCCTAATCAGGCGGCATCCCTAAGCCCTTGAAACAAGGGCCATGCCGCGCGAACCATAGTGTGGCCTTCTGAGTGTGTCAAGAACCCGTGATAATGCATCAACTATATGATTTCATTGAAATATTACCGATGCGACAATCCGCCATCGGGCCGCTTTGATATGCCCTTCCGAACGCTGGCAAGCCTTAGCCGGTGTCGCGGAATTGTTCCGCCGTTTCAAGATCGACCGAAACGAGCTGGCTCACGCCCCGCTCGGACATGGTCACGCCGAACAGGCGGTCCATCCGGGACATGGTAATCGGGTGGTGCGTGATGACGAGGAAGCGGGTGTCGGTCGCCTTGCGCATCGCCTCGATCAGCCGGCAGAAGCGCTCGATATTGGCATCGTCAAGCGGCGCGTCGACCTCGTCGAGGACACAGATGGGAGCGGGGTTGGTGAGGAACACCGCGAAGATCAGCGCCAGGGCCGTCAGCGCTTTCTCGCCACCCGACAGCAGGGTCAGCACTTGCGGCTTTTTACCCGGCGGCCGGGCGAGGATTTCGAGACCGGATTCGAGCGGGTCATCGCTCTCGATCAATTGCAGCTCTGCATCGCCGCCGCCGAACAATGTCTTGAACAGTGACTGGAAATGTCCGTTGACCTGGTCAAACGCATCGAGCAGCCGTTTGCGGCCTTCGCCGGTAAGTTTTGAGATGCCCTGGCGCAGCCGGGCTATGGCTTGCTCCAGATCCTCGCATTCCGCGCCCATGGTTTCCAACTCGGCCTCGATCTCCTCGAGCGTTTCCTCCGCGCCGAGATTGACGCCGCCGAGGCGCTCGCGATCCGCCTTGAGGGTGGTTATGCGCTCCTCGATCCCGGCCAGTTCGGGGAGCACGGCGCCCGGCTCCAGCCGGGCGAGGGACAAACACTCTTCGGGCGTGCATCCAAGCTGTTCGGCGATCATGCGGACTTGTTCGTCCGCGCGCTCGCGGGCGGCTTCGAGCCGCGCCTCGATGCGGGCGCGCGCTTCACGCATTTGCGAAACTTCCGATTGTGTCTGGCGCATGGCCTTGTCGCATTCGCGTAACATCGTGTCGGCTCGAGCCAACGCATCGGCGGCCAGTTGGCGCGTTTTTTCGGCCTTGCCGATTTCATCGAGCAGCTGCGATCGCCGGGCCCGGGCCCGGGCCGGTAAATCCGCGAAACTTTCAATTTCTGCGCGCGTTTCCTCGAACCTGTCCCTGAGCGTATCGATCTGACGCGCAGCACTTTCGCCGCGCGCCCCCCATTGCTCGAGTTCGTGTTCGAGCGCGCTTATCCGGTCCCGCCTGATCTGCTGTTCGCGTTCGATGCCGTCATGTTTCGCGCGCGCATCCGCGAGGGCGGAACGGTTGGCGGCAATTTCCGCTTGCCGCGTTTCCAGCTCATCATCGAGCGCGGTTACCGGCTCAAGAGCATCAAGCGCGGCTTGCGCGCACTTCAGCGCCTCGCGCGCCTCGTGGAGCGATTCTTGCGTCCGGGCGCTCGATTCCACCAGCGCGCCCAACTCCTTGCTCGAGTCCTGGGCTTCGCGTTCCGCCACCGCCAGCCCATCGCGGGCCTCTCCAAGGGCGCTTTGCGCCGCGCGCCAGTCAAGCTTTGCTTGCATGTCGTCATTTTCGGCATTTGACAGCTTTTCGCACAGCGATGCGAGCAACGCATCGGCTTTTTCCGAGTCCTTGCGCGCCGCTTGAGACTCTTTTGTCAAGGCGTCGAGCCGGTTGCGTTCCGCCAGCCGCATGGCCGCGGCCGTGGGGGCATCGGCGGCTGCTGAATATCCATCCCAGCGCCACAGATCGCCGGCTTTGGAGACCAGCCTCTGGCCCGGTTTCAGGCTGGCCTGCAAGGCGTCACCGCGCTCCGGGTCAACAATTCCGATCTGCGCCAGCCGCCGGGCCAACGCCTTGGGCGCGGTGACGAATTTGCCGAGAGGTTCAGCGCCTTCAGGCAAATTTGGGTCGGAATATTTACCCGTGACCGCACTCCAGTGGGCCGGGGCCTGGGGCTCGTCGGAGGCATCGAGATCATCCCCCAGCGCTGCCCCTAGCGCCAGCTCATAGCCGGATTCGACGCGCACCTTGCCGACGATGGGGAGCCATTTCGCGTCCTTTGCCGGTTGCAACAGCTTCACCAGCGTCTGCGCTTCTGTCGCCAGTTCCTGGGCGCGCAGTTTTGCCTCGCTCGCGGTGTCGCGCGCCGTATGTTCCTTTTCGCGCATCTCGGCCAAGGCGTCTTCCGCCTCGATAACGCGCGTTTCCAATTCTGCCGCCCGGTCGGAGAATTCACTCACCTTCGCGCGCAATCCCGACAGGACCGGGTCGCCGCCCTGTGTGGCTTCCAGGAGTTCAAGCCTTGCGTCCACTTCGCTCTTGCGCGCTTCCAGCCCGTCAATGCGCTCGCGTTCTCTGGTGATGGTAGAGGCCAATAGCTGGCGTTGCGCGCGCAAATCCGCGAGCCGTCCGGTGAGTGTAGCAAGCGCGCATTCGGCTGCATCGGTTTCGCTTGCCCGCGCCTCCATATCCGCGCGCGCCGAGAGCTCCGCGTCCGTGGCATCGCCGGTTCTGGCGAGTTCGCCCTGTTCTTGCGTGAGCCGCGTCAGGGCTTGCCCGGCTTCGCGCTCGCGTTCACGCTCGCGTTCCAGGTCGCTTTCAAGCTGCGCCAGCCGGTCTTCCAGCTCCATCTTGCGGGACCGCGCGCGTTGTTCTTCCCTGTCCAGCGCTTCGCGCTCGACGTTCATCCGCTGCAGGGCGGCTGCCCTGGTTGCTTCTTCATCGCGAAGGGGTTGCATTGCATCGGCGGCTTGCGCATGGGCGCGGATGGCTTGCGCCTCGCTCCGGGTCAGCTGCGCTACCGCGCGGACCGTCTGCTCCAGAGCTGTCTCCTCGGTTTGCACATGTTCGCACAATCCCTGCCAGCGCAAATGATGCTGGAGGGCTTCGCCCTGACGGATTTCGCCGGAAATTTCCTTGTAGCGCCGCGCCTGGCGCGCCTGGCGTTTCAGGGCGTTGCGCTGGGTCTTGAGCTGACCCATGAGGTCTTGCAGGCGCTCAATATTATTATCCGCCGCCTTCAGCCGCAACTCCGCCTCATGGCGGCGCGAATGCAGACCGGCGATGCCCGCGGCGTCTTCCAGAACACGGCGGCGATCTTGCGGATTGGCGTTGACAATCTCGCCGATACGGCCCTGGCGCACGAGGGCGGGCGAGCGCGCGCCGGTGGCCGCGTCCTCGAACAGCAGCCGCACATCGCGGGCGCGCACATCCTTGCCATTGATCCGGAACACGGAGCCGGCTTCGCGCTCGATGCGGCGGGAAACTTCCAGCTGATCGGACTGGTTGAACTCAGCCGGCGCCGTGCGCGCGGAGTTATCCAGAAAGACGGTCACTTCGGCCATGTTGCGCGCCGGGCGGCTCTGGGTGCCGGCAAAGATGACATCGTCCATGGCTCCGGCGCGCATGGTCTTGTATGAGGTTTCGCCCATCACCCAGCGCAGCGCTTCAAGCAGGTTGGATTTACCGCAGCCATTGGGACCGACGACG
>JADFHH010000245.1 GCA_022567275.1 Pseudomonadota bacterium
CGTCATGGTAGACGACATGATCGATATCAGCAAACTGGAAGCAGGCGGGCTGAGTATGGCGCGCAGCCGGTGCAGCGCTGAACAGATTATCGAGCACATCAGAACGACCCTGGAGACAAAGGCCGCGGCGAGGAATGTGACGTTTAGCGTGGAGATCGACCCCTCGCTTCCTCACGCTTACTGCGACGCGGAGAAAATTGGCCGCGTCATCATCAATCTCGTGATCAACGCCCTCAAATTCTCCGACGCGGGCGGACACACTAAGTTGACGGTTTTTCCTCGCGCTGAAAAATCGGAAATCGTGTTTTGCATCACCGATGACGGTCCGGGAATTTCGCCTGAGAACCTGCAAGAGATCTTTGAGCGATTCAAGCAAGTCAACGGAAATGTCCGGACCGGCGCCAAAGGCTTCGGCCTCGGCCTGAATATCGCCAAAGAGCTCGTACATCTGAATTTTGGGGAGATTGTCGTCAACAGCGAGCTTGGCAAAGGCAGCAGCTTCACATTTACCGTCCCGTCTTTCGACCCGCCGAAAATACTCCAGCGCTTCCTCGATCACGTTGAGCATTTTCGCGACGAGTCATCTCATGTATCGCTGTTTACCGCCGAAATTCAAACCCCCGTGGATTCAGCGGCGCATGATGGCGTGGAGCAATTTCTCCAGCTACAACTCCGCCGCAGCTCTTTGCTCATTTGCCCGCGGCCAGGAAGATGGCTGTTGGCCATAGCAACCAATATTGGCGAATCCGAACAAGTGATTGCACGGCTGGAGCAAGCGCTCGCACAAGCCAATCGCGAATGTCCAAGTATGGAACTGCCGGCAATCGATCTCGAAATCAAGGAAAGTTGGCGGGTCCAGGATCAGAGCAGCGAATTCATCAGGCGCTTCGAGGCTGAATATGCTGGCGGCGAAACGCACGCTGTTTCCGCGCCGGCCCGCCTGGAGGGCGCATAAAGCTTCACACTGGGCCTGTAGTGAATTCGCGGGATGAGACAGAGCCCTTTTCCCTTTGAAAGCATCTGATGAAACAAAAAACTACCCCCCCAGTTTCGGCGATTCTATGATGAGCGGTTCGATGAAAATCGGCTCTAAGATTTTTCTCCTCGTCGGCTTCTGCCTGGCGCTGGGTGTCCTGGCTTCGGGGATCAGCATCTGGCAGATGAACAAGATCGGCGTGGAGATCGAAGCCATCGCGGAGCGCGACATCCCGTTGACCGATGCCCTGACCCAGATCACGATCCACCAGCTCCAACAGGCGATCAATTTCGAGCGCGCGTTCCGCGCCGGCCAGATGATGAAGCAGCATGCCGGGTCCAGGGAAGAGTACGCAAAAGCGGTCAGGAAATTCAAGGGACTGACCGGCAAGATCGAAACAGAGTTTGTCGAGGTAAAAGCGATTGCCCGGCGCGCCCTCGATACCGCCATATTTACGGAAGAGCGGCAAGAATTCCGGAGCGTGCTGACAATGCTTGATAAGCTCGACACAGAGCACAAGGAATACGACAAGCAGTCCAGTATGGCCTTCAAGCTGATCTCCGCGGGCCAGATCGAACAGGCTATCGCCCTGTTGCCCAAGATCGAAGCCGAGGAAGAAGACCTCGTTCACCAGCTTGAGAAAATGCTTTTCCATGTGGAAGGCTTCACCCTGAGCGCTGCGAAAACGGTCGAGGCCCACGAACGCTTCGCGCTTAAGTTGCTGCTGGCGATAACCGCTATTTCCCTGGTCGTCGGAACGAATACCGCTTATTTCATGGTGAAGCGGAACATCACGCGTCCGCTTGACGAGATTGTTGCGGGCCTTGAAGCGCTCGGCGCGGACGATATGTCGGTCGAGGTCAAAGTCCATAGCGACGATGAAATCGGCGCCGTCGCCAAAGCCTATGAGGACTTCAAGAAGAGCTTGATCGAGGCGAAAAGCCTTCAGATCAGCCGGAAGCACTACCAGGATCTGAGTGAAGAATATGAGCGTTCCAACAAGGAATTGCAGAAGTTCGCCATTGTGCGGCAAAATTTTCTCGATAAGGAGATTTTAAACAAAAAAATACTCAAGGAAAAAAATCAACGCCTGTCCGAGCTGTACGAGACGGCGCATCGATTCGTCGATAATGTTTCACACGAATTCCGCACCCCTCTCACGGTTATCAAGGAGTTCACTTCAATCACACGGGACGGTCTGGCCGGTGATGTGAGTGACCAGCAGCGGGAATATCTGGGTATTGTCATCAATCGCGTCGATGACCTCAGCCTCATGGTCGACGACATGCTCGATATCAGCAAACTGGAAGCAGGCGGGCTGAGTATGGCGCGCACCCAGTGCAGCGCTGAACAGATTATCGAGCACATCAAAACGACCCTGGAGACCAAGGCCGCGGCAAGAAAAGTCACGCTAAGCGTGGAGATCGACCCCTCGCTTCCTCCCCTCTATTGCGACGCGGAGAAAATTAGACGCGTTATCATCAATCTCGTGATCAACGCCTTCAAATTCTCCGACGAGGGCGGACACATCGTGTTGAAGGTTACTCCTCGTGCCGAAAACTCGGAAATTGTGTTTTGCATCACCGATGACGGCCCGGGAATATCGCCTGAGAACCTGCAAGCCATCTTCGCACGGTTCAAGCAAGTCAGCGGCAATATCCGGACCAGCACCAAAGGCTTCGGTTTGGGCCTGAATATCGCCAAAGAGCTCGTCCATCTGAATTTCGGCGACATTGATGTGAAGAGCGAGCTTGGCAAAGGCAGCAGCTTCTCATTTACCGTCCCTACATTCGACCCGCCGAAAATACTCCATCGCTTCCTCGATAAAGTTGAGGATTTTCGCGACAAATCATCTCGTGTATCTCTGTTTACCGCCGAAATTCAAACCCCCGTGGACCCAGATGCGCAGGAGGACGTGGAGCAATTTCTCCAGCAGCGACTCCACCGCAACGATTTGCTCATTTGCCAGCGGCCCGGAAGATGGCTGTTGACCATAGCAACCGATAGTGACGAGCCTGAACAAATTATTGCGCGAGTGGAGAAAGCACGGCTGGACGCCAATCGCGATCGTCCAGGGCTGGAATTTCCGGCAATTGATCTCGAACTCAAAGGCACCTGGCGAACCCTCGATCAGGGTAACGAATTCGTCAGGGAGTTCGAGGCTGAATTTGGCGGCAGCGTTCTGGCCGGGGACGAGAGCAAATGCGTCAGCCAGGGGGGGGCATGAGTTGACCAGGAAACCATTGATATTACTGGTCGACGATGACCGGGAAATCATCCTTGGATTAAGCCTTCGGATGCGTGCGGCCAATTACGAGATCGCTATCGCCCGCGATGGTAAGGAAGGACTTGCCTCGGCACGCGAAAACCGGCCTGACGCCATCATTCTCGATATCCGCATGCCGGTCATGGACGGGCTGACGATGCTGGGCGAGCTGCGCGCGAACGAAGCCACGGCCGCGATCCCTGTCGTGGTTCTTTCAGCCAATATCGCTTCGAGCGCGAAGGCCAGGGCGCTTGAGCTGGGCGCCCGCTATTTTATCCAGAAACCCTACGAATCCAGCACGCTCATCCAAGCCGTTCGCTCCGCCCTGGGGCCTGAGACGTCTGACAGAGCCGAGTTGGAATTGCGCCACAAAGGAGTGGGTAGATGAAAAATGATATGTCCGTTGTTATCGCCGAAGACGATGCTGAACTTGTCAATGCATTGACGTTTCATCTTCAAAAGCTTGATTTCATCGTGCGGCCCGCGTCAGATGATTTCGACGTGCTGGCTATGGTTCTCAAAGACTGGCCAAAGTTGCTCATTATCGATCCTGGCCGGCCGAGCGGCAACGGTTTCGCCGTGATTGAGCGTATTTTGCAAGAGACGAAATTCACCCCGCCTAGCGAAACCGTATCGCTTCCTGTAATCGTCCTGTCCAGTAACTCAGACGAAAAGACCTTGCGGGAATGCAAGATCCTTGGGCTAAGCTATGTGCTCAAGGATGCTCACCTATGGTCCAAGCTTAAGCCGCTTATCGGCGAATTGGTGCAAACTCCGGATAACGGGATCGAGGCTGCCGTGGCCGCTCCGGTCTCGCACCAAAAACCCGAGCCCATCTCTTCACCACCGAAAATCCTGATAGTCGAC
>JADFHH010000246.1 GCA_022567275.1 Pseudomonadota bacterium
CGGAATCGCTCTTGTTTTTTCTCGCTCGCGGCTATTCCTCACTTCGTTCGGGCCTGCGCGGGCGCGGCGCATAAGCGCCGGGCCGCGGGTGCGGCCTGGACCGTTTCCGTGAAAAACGGAAACGGTCCAGGTTTCATCCCAGCTGCGTCGCGACGGCCCACCATCGCGGATGGGTTCTGGATATGATTTGCGCGGCAGTACGGGCCTCATCCGCGGAAGCAAAAATCCCGAAACAGGTTGGACCGCTCCCGGACATTTGCGCCAGCCGGCATCCAGCACAGGCGTGAAGCGCCGCGCGAACCTCGGCAATGACCGGGGCAAGTTCGATGGCCGTTGCTTCGAGATCGTTCCCGCTTTCCTGGATATATGCGGCCAGCTCATCGGCTGAGCCGAAGGACGCCGGCACATCGGCTTCACCGTCATGGGCGTCCTGTAATGCGGGAGCATCGAGCGCCGCGTATACTTGCTGCGTGGCAAGCACCACGCCGGGATTGACGAGAACCGCCGGGAGCACAGGCAGAGCCGGAACATGGCTGAGCTGTTCCCCGCGTCCGCGCATCACACAAGCCTGGGAGCCCAGGCAGACAGGGACATCCGCCCCCAGCTGGCGGGCGGCCGCGGTGATGATTTCGCCCGGTACAGACTCAGGCGTGGCACGTGCCATGAGCCGGAGCGCCGCCGCGGCATCGGCGGACCCGCCGCCCAGTCCAGCAGCGATAGGGAGCTGCTTGTCCAGCGCGAAGGCCCCGGCGCGGCGCCCCGGACACCGCTCCAGCAACGCGTTCGCCGCCGCGAGAACGAGATTATGCTCACCCAGTCCGCTGGCAAACGGTCCCTCGACCCTGAGCGATATCTCACCCGCCGGGACAAGCTCAAGCACGTCGCCCACGGAAGCGAAGGCGACGAGAGAGATGAGTTGGTGAAAGCCGTCAGAACGCTTGCCAAGGACCTTGAGGGTCAGATTGACTTTGGCGGGCGCTGATTCTTGCAACGTCATCAGAGTCCGGACTCCAGGGTCCGTGGACAATCAGGGCTTGGCCGGGATCAGGAGCTTTTGACCGAGGTGGAGAGCTCTCGGACTTTTCATTGTCTTCTTATTGGCGCGGTATATCAGCTGAAACAGAGCGCCATCGCCGTAATAGTCGATCGCGATATCCCACAGCGTCTCGCCTTTTCTGACCGTATGCGTACGCAGTTCAGCGGTGTCTTCCACTATTTTTTTCAGCTCCGCGGGTTTCGTTTCAAGCACCGCCACATCCTTCGCGGCGCCTGCCTGCTGGGCATCGCTGGTTTTTTCCTTGTCACGGACGGAGGCGACAACGCGCTTCTCAGGTCCATCGAGACCGCGCTCAAGCTTCTGTTTTATCTTCGCTTCGTCCTCGGGCTCCGGTTCCAGGGTGAGTGCCTGCGACCATTGATATTTTGCTTCCAAAAAGCGCTTCACCCGCCAATAAGCGTCGCCCAGATGATCGTTTATAACCGGATCTTCCGGGCGCAATTCCACGGCGCGCTCCAGGTGCCTGGCCGCCATTTCATAGTTTCCAAGCCGGTAATGCCCCCAGCCAAGGCTGTCGATGAAATATCCGTCATTGGGTTTTAACTTCACCGCCTTGCTTATGAGATCCATGCCCTTCTTGAGATTGATACCCTGATCGATCCAGGAATATCCCAGATAGTTCATCACCAGGGACTGATTCGGGCTGAGCTTGAGGGCCATCTTCAGATCGGCCTCCGCTGCTGGCCAATTCTTGAGCCGCTCGCGGCAAACGCCGCGCGCGTAGAACAGTCTCCAATGCCTCTCCAGAGGTTTGTTTATCAATTTGATGGCGCGAGTATAATAGCCTTCAGCTTCTCCATAGCGCTGCCGCGCGCGCAGAATACTGCCCAACGCATCAAACGGGCGCGGATCGCCCGGAATTATTTTGGCCAGTTTCTCCAGAAGCGCCGTCGCTACATCGGTTTTTTCCAGGGAATTCAGATCATAGGCCTTGCGAATTTGAGCCCTCTTCCAGATTGGCGACTTCACGGGCACCAGGTCATAAACCTCAATAGCCTGCTGATACTGCTCCATCTTGTCGAGAACCTCCCCGACAGCAATATGAGCAAGCGGAAAGTCCGGTTTCAGATACAAAGCGATGCGCAGATATATCAGGCCGATCTCGATATTGTCTTCACCGGTCAGCGCATCGCCAATCGCGTAAAAGACTTCCGCCATCCCGTCCGCCGGATTGGTAACGAGCAATGACGGCTTCTTGCCGGCATTGATGTCTTCCAGCAGGGATATGGCAATCGGATGACCCTCCGAATTACCGATATGTTTTTTCAATATCTGTTTCGCCAGCTTTGCATTTCCGCGCTGGCTGGAGTGCCGGGCATAAGCTTCCGCGATCCTGAGCGTGCTCGGGCGGTTCTTGAAGGCTTGCGATAGCGCCTTGCCGGCGATTTGCTGTTTGCCCGCGACATCGGCGATCAGCCCCTGATGATAGTGCTGATAGAATTGCGACCAGTCCGCCTTTTGCAGTTTGGTGAGTTCTTTCAGCGCGCGATCGGCGTCCCCATCGGCCAAAAAAGTCCAGGCGAGCGCAAGCCGCGAAGTCAGACTGTAAAGTGTTCCCTTGCCGACAGCCGCGAAATGCTTCTCCGCAGCACCCAATTCGCTTTGTTTGAAGGCTTTGACGCCCAGCAAAAAACGGGCGATCTGATGCGATGTCTCATTGGCCGCAACATCTCCGGCAAGCCGCATGGCGCGGTCCAGATCCCCGCCGATCGCTTCAAGCAGGAAGGTGCGCAGCAGAAGAACCTCATTGTCCGGATCCTTGGATAGCGCGTTTTCATAAAACTTCGCCGCTCTGGAATTTTCGCGCTGCGCGCGCGCGACGTGTCCGGCAAGATAGCTGCCGAACAGCGAGTGCGCCGCACTGTCCTTTTCCACTCCCCATGCGACATGGGAAACAGGCGCCGCGATAACCGTAATCATCGCCGCAAGGCAACCGATCCGGCAGAAACCGCTCCACATGGAATGTATCTTTGACATGAATGCCAGCTCCGCCAGCGCCACTCCGGGAAGTTATCGCGCGTTATGAGCGTCTGATAGTGATAACAATAACCAATTACGCACTTCCGGTACACCCGCGAGGCCCAATCATGCAACAGGGTGCAGTTGCGGTGTCCCGCCGCCAAGCACGGTGGCGAAGGGTTTGGCATCAATATTTCCGCCGCTCAATATGAGGCCGATCTTGCGCCCATTCATGGCGCTGCGCTCCTTCATAAGCCCCGCCAGCGCCGCCGCCCCGGCGCCTTCCGCCAGATTATGGGTGTCGGAGTAATAGGCGCGCATTGCATCGGCGATCTCGTCTTCTGAAACTTCAACGATCCGCTCCGCACCCCGGCAGATAATTTCCAGTGCGGCCTTTGACGGAACGCGGCAGGCCATGCCGTCGGCGAACGTCGCCGCACTGTTGGTTTCGCGTACAGTTTTAGCTTCGAACGACATGGCATAGGCCGGCGCGTTTTCCGCCACCACGCCGACGATCTTGGTCTTGAGCCCAAGCAGATCGCGCGTGGCGATCAGGCCGCAAATGCCCGAGCCCATGCCGATCGGCGCATAGAGCGTGTCCAGATCGCGCAAGGCTGAGAGAAACTCCAGCGCATAGGTCGCAACCCCCCTCACAAGCCAGGGATGAAACGAGGGAACCAGGTGGAGATTTTTGTCCACGGCGACCCGTTCCGCCTCCACGCGCGCCGCATCGAAATCATCCCCATACTCGACAAGATTGGCCCCAAAAGCCTGCATCGCCTTGTTCTTTTCAATAGAGTTGCCGTGCGGCACATAGAGCGTGACCGGCACATTAAACTTGCGCCCGGCAAGAGCGATCGATTGGCCGTGATTGCCCCGCGTCGCGGTAATCAGTCCCGAAAACCGTTCGCCGGACGCCATCAATTCATTGAGAAAGATCAGCCCGCCGCGCAGCTTGAACGAGCCGATGGGGGTGTGGTTCTCATGCTTGACCCAGACCTCGCATCCCGTCCGCGCACCGAGCAGCGGCCAGTTATGGTGCGGGGTTGGCGGCATGACGCCATGGACGATGTCG
>JADFHH010000247.1 GCA_022567275.1 Pseudomonadota bacterium
GTTCAGGTCGCTGCGCCGCAGCCGCGGGCTGATGCATCTGTTCGGCCGGAACTGTTCGGACCTGCCGGCGCCCGAGCGCGCCGATTTGCGCCGCCGGATCGGCATCGTGTTTCAGGATTTCCGGCTGCTCGACCATATGACCACCTGGGAAAATGTCGCTCTGCCGCTGCGCGTGTTCGGCAAGAGCATGGACTCCTATCGCGATGACGTGACCGATCTGTTAAAGTGGGTCGGTCTGGGCGACCGTATGACCGCGTATCCCGAAGTGCTTTCGGGGGGTGAAAAACAGCGCGCCGCCATCGCCCGGGCGGTTATCGGCAAGCCGGAACTGCTGCTCGCCGACGAACCCACGGGCAATGTCGATCCGGCCATGGCCAACCGTCTGTTACGCCTGTTCATCGAACTCAATCGGCTTGGCACATCGGTTATTATCGCCACCCACGATATTCAACTGATGAACCAATGCGACGCTCCACGGCTGGTGCTTCATGAAGGTCACCTGGAAATTCAGTAATCTGCCCGGCGCGCTGGCCGGGCTTGTCGCGGCGAGCCCCTGGGTGGCCGTCATGCGCGGGCTTGCGCGCCATGGAAGTGCGCGGGCCGCGCCGATCGTGCAACCCGCCTCGGTGGCCGGCCGCGCGCTCACGGTGGTGATCGCCATCATGTGCTTTCTCGCCTGCCTGACATCGGGCGCGGTCTACATCGTCCATCAGTCGGCCAATGAATGGTCCGCCGACATCGCCAGTGAAGTGACGGTTCAGGTCTCGCCGGGTCAAGGCGACGAATTCGACAAAAAAGTCACACTGGTGTCGCTGTTCCTGGCCAGGCAGCCGGGTATCGCCAGAGTCAGCCCGTTCAGCGAGGAGGACTCCGCGAAATTGCTCGAACCGTGGCTCGGCGGTTCCAGCGTCCTGTCGGCGCTTGCCGTGCCGCGGCTGATCGCGGTGGAGGCGGACCGTGCATCGCCACCCGATTTTGCGGCGATCCGCAAGGCGCTGGAGAGCAATTTTCAAGGCGTGACGCTTGACGATCATCGCCGCTGGCAGGCGGAGTTGCGCACCTTGACAAGGTCGCTCGAGCTTGGCGGTCTCGCCGTGCTCATACTGGTCGGGGCGGCGACCGTCGCGAGCATCGTCGCCGCCACCAAGAGCGCGATGGCGTCGAACCGGGACATCATCGAAGTGCTGCATTTCGTCGGCGCGCGGGAGAAGTTCATCGCCCATGAATTCGAAAAGCATTTCCTGAATATCGGCATTCGCGCGGGGCTGGTGGGCGCGGCCGGCGCGACGCTCGTATTTCTGCTGCTTCCGGTGGTGATGCGCCTGCTGAGCGGGCACGAGCTCGGCGCGGCGGAATTCCGGCAACTGCTCGGCACCGCCATCCTTGAATGGCCGGGCTATCTGCTGTTTGGCGTCGTGGTGTTCGTCGTCGCCAGCCTGTGTATGCTCACCTCGCGATTCGGCGTGTACCGGATTTTGAAGTCGCATGAATAAAATCAGGACTCACAAACCATGAGAGCTGTTTTTGGTGCGCTCAGATTTTTTCTGCTCGGGGTGATGCTGGGCGGCGTCCTGTTCGCCGCCGGGTTCGCTCTGTTCGCCAGTGCGATCCAGCAGGGAACCGGGGCGCCACGGGCCGCGCAAGCCATTGTCGCGCTGACCGGCGGCAAGGCGCGCATCGGACAGGCGGTAAAATTGCTGGCCCAGGGTAAGGCGAAGCGGCTGCTGATAAGCGGCGTTCATCCATCGACCCGCGCCAGCCAGTTGCAGCGGCTGGTGCCGGGGGGGGCTGATTTTTTCCCCTGTTGCGTGGATTTGGGCCGCGCCGCGGTGGATACGCGCGGCAATGCGGCGGAAACCAGTGCGTGGGTGGCCCGCCATGGCTATCGCTCGCTCATCGTGGTGACAAGCGACTACCACATCCCGCGTACGCTCATCGAGTTCGCCTGGGCCATGCCCGAGGTTCAGCTCATTGCCCATCCCGTGTCCTCGCCCGATCTCCAGATCGGCAACTGGTGGTCCCATAGCGGCACAAGGCGTGTGCTGTTTGTCGAATATGTGAAATATTTGAACACGCTCGCCCAATATGCCGGCTCGCGCGTGGTGGCGGGGTTTGGCGGGACGGCCCGTTCAACGGCCTCGGCCAATTGACGCGGCGCACATGATCCGCGCAATTCTTTACAGCTTCACATTCTATCTGGTCTCCGCGCTGTTTCTCGTGCTCGGCAGCTGGCTGCTGCTGGCCCCGCGCGCCTGGGCCATGGCGTTGCTGAGCGCCCATGGCAGCACTTGCGTGTGGCTGCTGGAAAAAATCGTTGGCACGCGGCTTGAGGTGCGCGGCCATGAAAATCTTCCCCGAGGCGCTGTGCTGGTGGCGTCGAAACACCAGTCGGCCTGGGATACGTTCGCGCTGGCACCGCTGTTGCACGATCCGGCCATCGTCATGAAGCGGGAGTTGATGTGGATCCCGTTTTACGGCTGGTTCTCAGCCAAATGCGGGATGATTTTCGTGCGCCGGAAAGCGGGACCTTCGGCGCTGAGACGGATGGCGAAAGACGCGCTGGAGCGGGCCGGGGCCGGGCGCCAGATCCTGATATTTCCCGAAGGCACGCGGCGCGAACCGGGCGCTGAACCCGCCTACCGGCCCGGCGCGCTCTATCTCTATGAGCGTCTGGGGCTGCCCTGCTGCCCGGTGGCGCTCAACTCGGGGCTCTACTGGCCCAGACGAAGCCTGGCGCGCCATCCCGGCACCATCATCGTCGAGTTTTTGCAACCGATCCCGCCCGGCCTGTCGCGCAAGGCGTTCGCGGAACGGCTGGAGCGCGCCATCGAAACCGCGTCCGGCGCGCTCATCGCCGAGGCGGCGAAATCCGCCAATCCTCCGCCGATCCCAAAAAGCGCGCGCCGGCATTTGGGAATTTGACCCATTGCTTGATAAGCTCCGCCTTGCCCTAAGGTTTTACAAAACAGGCAGGAGACAGGAATGAGTGAACCTATCACCACATTCGCCAGATTGCTGGACCCGATCGGCGTGGACGCGTTTTTCGCCGACTATTACGATCGAAAAGCGCTGCATATCCCCGGCACGCCGGAGAAAGTGGCGGGCATCTGTTCGTGGGACAGTTTCAATGACCTGCTGCACCGGACCGCGATCTGGTCCGACAAATCCTTCAAGCTGGTTCTGGACGGGACCACGCTTTCGCCCGGCCAGTTTTGCGAAGCAGCCGCCAATCGCGACGGGATGCGGGTGATGCGGCCGGTTCCGGAAAAGGTCGTCGAATATCTTGCCAGGGGCGCGTCCATTGTCCTCGATCTGGTCGAGACATTGACGCCGGGTCTCAGGGCGGCCGCGCAATCCATCCAGATGGCGACGGGCTGCCGGGTTTCCTGCAACGCTTACTGCTCGCAAGCAGAGCATCAGGCGTTCCCGTCGCATTTCGACACCATGGATGTGTTCGCAATTCACATCGAGGGAAACAAGACCTGGCGGATCTATGAGGGCCGGTTCGAGGGGCCGCTCGAGAGCCCGGGCTTCAACCAGACGAGCTTTTCACCCGAGTATCACGACAAGGCCAAGGGCAAGCTGGCGATGGAAGTGGAGATGAAGCCGGGCGATCTGCTGTATTTCCCCAAGGGGGTCTATCACGACGCCCTGTCGTCGAGCGATAACTGCCTGCATCTCTCCTATGGCATTACGCAGTCGACAGGCATTGATTTTCTGCGCTGGGTCGCCGAGGGGCTGGATCAGGCCCCGCTGTTCCGCAAACCCATGCCGCCCCATGACGCCGTTGGCGCGCATGACGCGCATCTAAAAGCGCTGCGCGAAAACCTTATGGAAATTTTACAGCAGGACGATATCGCCAGCCAGTTCCGGGAAGAGCAGCGCAGCAAGGCCTTTGCGATGCTCACCAGCGTCGCGGTGCCCGCCTCCTTGTCGTGCTACCGTGTGCGCGGACGCGGCGTGCGCGCCGTCCGGCGCGGCCCTGAGTGGCGCGTCACGGCGCCGCAGGGCAATTGCAATATGCCCGCCGGCAGTGAAGGCATGATCGAATGGATGCTGGCCCGCGATCATTTCGCACGCCAGGAGCTG
>JADFHH010000248.1 GCA_022567275.1 Pseudomonadota bacterium
GTTAAGTTCGACCTCAAAATGTGAATTCTCGCTGCGGATGTCGACGATTTTCCAGTCGCTACGTCCCGCGTAAGTGACCACGACTTTCTTTTCGACGGTTGCCCCTTCATCGACCAAACCGAGTTCGATCCGGCCCGGGCTGAACACAACGTCTTTGCGGACAAAGCCTTTGATCTGTAATCGGACCTCGGCCTGGTACGGTTTGTCGAAGGTTACGGTCACGGTCGCGTTATGCGCGCCATCGAACCGGATTGTGTTGAATTCGGTCACCAGGAAGGCCGTCTCTCCCGGCTGGAGCGTGCGTGCGGAGAGCCGTGGATCGGTACAGCCGCAGCTCGAACGGACGCTGCTGATGTGTACTTGATGCTTGTAGTGATTCTTAATGACAAAGCGATATTCGGCCTTGGCACCGCGCGCGAGACTCATGAAATCGTGCTCGCGCACGTCGAACATCTTCTCCGCCCAGTCCTGTGCTTTAGGACCAAACCAATCCTCAGGCCCGGTGCCCCCGTCGCTGCGCTTGGCGTGAACCGCAGCGCCTAAGAGCATGTTTTCCCCGTGAAGCTTTTCGCTTGTTTCTTTTACAAAGGCCGAAAACAAATCTCGATTTTCGGGGTGCATATTTTCGTAGTCCAGATCCAGACCATCCAGGCCATCTTCTTTCGCCAATTCAATCAAACGATCTATATGGGCCGAGCGCACTTTTTCATCGAGCAGAAACAGCCTGGCGCGGTCAGGGTCATGACCTTCGGCGCGGAAAGATCATAAATCGTCGGCGGCGAAACACCGGTGCCGAGGCAGCCGCCAAGCAAGATGCCTGAAAGCGCAACTGCCGTCGCTGTTATGAGTACGCGTGGTCGCATAAGAGTTAAGTGCCCTGCAGAAATTACACATGCGCCCGGATTCTCATGAAACCGGAAGCGTTTACCGGCCAGGAGTATATTCCGGAATGCTCGATCCGCCAAACAAAAAACTTTGCGGATTTCGCTCTATTTGCTCCAGAACCCGCTCCAATGCCCGCGCCGCACGCCTGCCATCGCGCATGAACAGCTCGAATTCCTTGAGACCTTCCTTCGCGAAACGGGCTATTCCGTCAGCGTTGTCGCCTATGGATTTGTCCAGTTTTTGCGCCAGATCCCGGAAGGCCTGCGCTGCTTCCTGGGCCTGGGCGAGGAACGATTGGCCATCATCGGTCATATATTTGGAGAAATTATCGACCGAACTCTCGATTTTGTCCGCCACGCGCCTGATTTGCGCGCTCAGGGCCTTCGCATCCTCGATGACGGAAGCGATATCATCCTTGCGCTGGTCGAGCATGATGGTGAAGGATTCGATATTGGTGATGGTGTTTCGAATCGAGTCCTGATTGTCGGCGATCAAATCGTTGAGGCGCACCAGCAGGGCGTTGGCGTTTCCCATCATCTCGGGCGCCGCGTCAAACAGCGATTGTGTGCTTGCCCGGTCCGCCTTGATGACGGGGATTTCATCTTCGCTGCTGGCCACCAGCAGCGGCGCATCGAGCGTCCCCGGGCTCAACTGGATCGCCGCTGCGCCGGTGAACCCCTGCGACTCGATCCGCGCCCGCGAATTGGTCCGCACCGGCGTGTCGCCGGCAATGCTCACCAGCACGCGCACCAGACGCGAATCTTCCGGATCGAGCTGAAGAGCTTGCACCTTGCCGACACGGATGCCGTTGAACAGCACGTTGCTGGCCGAGCTGAGACCGCTCACACCGCCTGCAAAAATAATGGTGTACCGCTTTGCCGACCCGCCGGAGCCAAAGCTCTGCATCCAATAGACAAAACCGAACCCGGCAGCGAGAACCGCCAGCACGAAGACGCCAATGACCAGATGGTTGGCTTTGGTTTCCATGCGCTTAAAAATCCTTAACCCAGCGCCGCGCGCGCCCGCGCGCCGCAGAAATATTCCTCAATCCAGGGATGCATGGGACGCGCCCGCAAATCCGCCGGTGTCCCGGTTCTCACGATCTTCTTGTCGGCAAGCACCGCAACCCGGTCGCAAACGGTAAAAATGGTGTCGAGATCATGGGTCACCATATAGACAGTCAGGCCAAGCGTCTGCTGCAATTTTCTTATCAGCTGGTCGAATGCGGACGCGCCGATCGGGTCCAGCCCGGCGGTCGGCTCATCGAGAAAAACGATCTCCGGATCGAGCGACAGGGCGCGTGCGAGTCCGGCGCGCTTGCGCATGCCGCCGGATAATTCCGAGGGGAATTTATGCGCCGCATCGGGCGGCAACCCGACCATCGCCAGTTTCAGATAGGCCAGATCGTTCATGATCGGACGCGGCAGGTCGAGATGCTCGCGCATCGGCACCTGGATATTCTGCAGCACGCTCAGCGAGGAGAACAGCGCGCCATCCTGAAACAGCACGCCCCAGCGCGATTCCATGTCGATTTTTTCCTCCCGGTTCAACTCGCGCACATCGCGCCCGAATACGCAGACGGTTCCGGTATCGGGTGCGACCAGCCCGGTAATCACGCGCAACAGAACCGACTTCCCCACCCCGGATCCGCCGACGATGCCGACAATCTCTCCCCGGTAAATGTCGAGATTGAGATTATCCCAGATCTGCTGGTCGCCATATCTCTTGGCCAGACCCCTGAGCGAAATGATCGGCGCCGGTTCAGATGATGCGACGTCTTGTCCGGCCATCGCTCAGACCCCTATCAACGAGAGGAACATGGCGAACAGGGCGTCGAATATGATGACCAGGAAAATCGCCTTCACCACGGCGCTGGTGACGTGGATGCCTAATGATTCCGCGCTGCCGGAGACCTTCATCCCCTCAAGGCAGCCGACCAGCCCGATAATCAGCGCCGCGAATGGCGCCTTCATCATCCCGGCCATGAAATGGCGCATGTTCACCGCGCCTTGCAACGCTTCGAGATAGGCCTGGGTATCCATGCCAAGCATGACTTTGGCCATCACGCCGCCGCCGAGGAGGCACATCATGTCGCCGACAAATGTGAGTAACGGCAGCACCACGATCAGCGCCAGAACGCGCGGCACCACAAGCGTCTCCATGGGATCGATGCCGAGCGTGCGCATGGCGTCGATTTCCTCGCGCATCTTCATCGAGCCAATCTCGGCGGTGAAAGCGGAGCCCGAGCGCCCGGCCACCATGATCGATGTCAGCAGCACCCCGACCTCGCGCAAGGACAGGATGGCCACCATATTCACGGCGAAAGTTTCCGCGCCAAAGGCTCTGAGCTGCACGATGCCCTGCTGCATGACCACCGCGCCGATCAGCAAGCAGATGAGCGCAATGATAGGAACCGCGCGTAACCCCGCATGATCCAGATGATGGATGAAAGATACCGGCCGGAAGCGCCGTGGCTGGACCACCATGCGCATCATGGTGGCCACCAGCAGACCGAGAAATCCGGTAATAAGGATGGCTTCACGCGACACCGAGGTGAACGCCTTCGCACAGCCCTGGGTCACTGACGCCAGAAGAGAACTCCGGGCGATTGCCGTGCGTTGTTCCGCGCTGCGCAGGCGAACCTCTTCGAGCAGGATTTCAAAACTCTCCGTGGCGCCGTCAAAGCTGGTGCGCAGGCCCCTGTCCTCCCACATCCGCACGATGCGCTGCAACAGCCAGGCCCCGGCGGTATCCAGCTGCTCGATGCCGGAGATATCCAGCACGCCGGTAAAATCCGGCGTTGGCGGAATTGGCACGCGCAAACGTTTGAGACCGGATTCGAGCGACGCGGCCTCGCGCACGGTCCACGATCCCGTCGCGACGAGACAAAAGGACGTACCGCGCAACTCCACCTTGTAACCGGGTGTGGCGACCCGTGTCGGCAGGAAAACGCCCTGATCGCGTTTCAGCATCTCAATTTAGTCCGTGGCTCTGGTTGTAATTCCAACGTTTGACGTTTTTGCCCGAAATTGATTGCAAATGGAAGACGTCCGTCTAGGGGATGGCGATCAATTCCCCGCCCTTCCAGCGCCGGGCATTGAGCGCCGCGTCGCCCTTGAGCTTGTCGGCGGAGCCAAGCAGCGCCACCACGACGTCCCAGCCGGCCTCTTGCAAGTGCCGGGCGATGACGAAGCCGTCG
>JADFHH010000249.1 GCA_022567275.1 Pseudomonadota bacterium
GGGGTGTGCGTATAGGCGCCAGCATTGATCACAAGCGCGCATGCCTTGCCGCGCGCTTCCTGTATCCAGCCGACGATCTCCCCTTCGGTGTTCGACTGCCGGAACTCGATCTCAAGCCCATACTGACCAGCGCGCGTCTGCGTGCGCTCGCGCGCATCGTCCAGGGTCGCATGGCCATAGATTTCGGGTTCGCGCTGGCCGAGCAGGTTCAGATTGGGGCCATTCAGAACGTAGATTGGTTTGGTCAACAGGCGGCCTCGCATCCATTCTTGCGAACGTCCGCCGCCAGCTTCTGGAACTCCTGATAAAGATCATCTGGCGCTCCGGGGATGGTGCGGTCGCCGACCAGGTAGAAGGGCGTTCCCCGGATGCCGAGCTTGTTGCCAAGTTCACTGGTTTCCTTGATGATTTTGCGCACTTCGTCCGACACCATATCCTGCTTCAGTCTGTCCATATCGAGGCCGAGTTTCTCCGCCAGGAGCAATGTCTTCTGCTCGGTGTTCTGGCCGCGATTTTTCATCAATGCGGTATGCAGCTCGAAATATTTACCCTGAGCCTGGGCCGCGATAGCAATCCTGGCGACGGATTCGGAACGCTCACCGAAAATCGGAAATTCCTTGAACACAAACCGCACCTTCTTGTCGCTATCGATCAATTTCAAGACCGCGTTGAAGGCGCGCTTGCAATAGGGGCAGTTGTAATCGGAAAACTCCACGATGGTGACGTCAGCTGAAGGATTGCCCGCCACGAGGCCGTATTTATCGCGGAAAATAATGTCCGCGTTCTGCGAGATCGCGGACTTCACCTGCAGATTCTGGGTATCGGCCTGCTGTTTTTCGAGCGCCGCGGACATCTCCATCAGGAGTTGCGGGTTATTGAGCAGATACTCCCGGATGGTTTTCTCGATGCCCGCCTTCTGGCCCTCATTCAAAGCCGCCATTTTGCCGGCGGGAGCAGAAGCGGGGCCAACACCAAACGTCATAAAGGCCATGACGGCGGCGGCCGCTATCACCGCCCCGACGAGCGCGGGAACAACCAGTTGCATCGGCGTACCGGTACCGGCGGAAGGGGCTGGGCTGCTCTTCGCAGGGGCAGATTCATTCTTCGCGCGGGGGGTTGTGGTTTTTTCACGGGGGGTTTTGCTCAAGGGAGTATCCTGTAGCTTAACAATTCCTGGGCTTGAGATTGACAATGTCGTCAGCCTTGAGCCAGTCAGAAGAGCCGGGCAAGAATGACTTCTTGGCGTCCTTGGCCTGCCGCTTCGCCAACTCGTTCTTGCCCTCATATTGATAGGCGTTGGCGGATGCAAGCCTGGCCTGCGGAATATTGTTCTTCAATGCATAGGCGCTCGCCAGTTGCCGGTAACCGAGAGCGGAACATGACTCTTTCACCAATGCCGTGCGCAGGTTCGAGATTGCTTCATCCAGTATTACGGAGTCGACGCGTTCGCCATTTTGCGATTGCGCGAACAGGGCCTGTGCCAGCAGAATGCGGATGAGTGCTTCATCGGGCGCCAGTTCCAGGGCGCGGCGCAGGGGTTTAATAGCGGCGCGAATGCTGCTGGGAGAGCCGCTTTTGAACAAAAACTGTCCCTTGAGTTCGTAGAAATAAGGGTTGTCCGGTTGCGCACGGATCAGAGCGTCGATTTGCGGCAGGAACGCGACAAGCCCCGAATGCCGGTAGCTGGCGATCGTGCGCGCATAGCGGGCCGGAAACGACTGGTCGGATTTGGGGTAGCGATTGAGGACGGTCTGCGGATTGTCGAGAAAGCCGGACAGCTTCGCGCGCATCATGTCGTGGCGTATCTGCAAGTCTGCACTATCGCGTTGTTTGAAATAGGGGCTTTCGCGCGCCAGTTCCCGCAGATTGGCGATACGCTGTTGCGGCAAGGGATGGCTCTGCAAATAGGGGTCGGCATATTTCAGGGAACCGAACGCCTGATCGGCGAGAAACGCGAATGTATCGAGCATGCCCTGTGCCGATTGCCGCGTGGCGTTCAGATAGGAAATTCCCGCCTGGTCGGCGGCGGATTCCTCAGCCCGGCGGTAGGATAGCACGTAACGCTGCGTCAGCCCTTCGCCACCCATCAAGGCGCCGGCGCCGGCGGCGCCGACGGTGGCGCCGCCCCCGGCGGCAGCCCCCGCCGCGGTCGCGGCCAGAATCAATACCCGCAGCATCATCGCGGTTGTCCGCGCCCGGCTCATCGCCTGGCGCAGGCGGGAGAGATGTCCCCCCGCGATATGACCGGTTTCGTGGGCGATGACGCCGATCACCTGATTCGGCGTTTCGGCTTTCATCAGCGTGCCGACGTGAATGAATATGTTGCGCCCATCGACAATGAACGCATTGAAGGAGCGCTCGCCAATCAGATGGATGTTGATATTCTGCCGGCTCAGTTCCGCGGCCTTGAAGATCGGGCGCGAATAGTCGCGCAGCAGGCTTTCGATCTCGGCGTCGCGGATCAGCCCGGCGGCGTGCACCGGCGCCGGGGCGGCGATGAGCGCCAGCGAGAGCAGGGCGAGGAAGGCGCATCTGACAATATGGCGCGGCCTTGCGGGCGGCGTGCTGATTGGACTGGCGGCGGGCTTGGTCATGGATGGGATGCGTAATATTTCTTCAATGAATCCGGACCCTGGAGCGAACATCCGGTTTTACCGATTGATAGACAATGACAGGACGCTACAGTGTCCACTATAGGCTCTATTCGCGGATTGTGACAAAGATTTGAACCTGAGGCTCCGATGACGCAGTCAGTATCGAATAAAGGGGAAGCCCTGCCGCGCCCGCTCTCCACGCGCGGCCGCATCGATCCGTTCATCGTCATGGATGTGATGCGCGCGGCCAATGAACGCGAGGCGCGGGGCGCAAATATCATCCATATGGAGGTGGGACAGCCCGGAACGCCCGCGCCCGCGCGCGTCATCGAAGCGGCGCGCAAGGCGCTGGCGAGCAGCAAACTCGGCTATACCGAAGCGCTCGGCCTGCCCGAATTGCGCGCGCGCATCGCGCAACACTACAACACCCGTTACGGGCTGAGCGTCGCTCCGGAGCGGGTCGTCGTCACATCGGGTTCCTCGGCCGCGTTCCTGCTGGCCTTTCTCGCCATTCTCGACGTTGGCGCGCGCGTCGCCGTGCCCTCGCCGGGCTATCCCTGCTACCGGCATATCCTGAGCGCGCTCGGCGCGCAGGCGGTGACTTTGGAAACCGGCGCGAGCAGCCGCTGGATGCCGGTTCCAGACGCGCTCGCGAAACTCAACCGGGGCGGCGCGCTCGATGCCCTGCTGCTGGCGAGCCCGGCGAACCCGACCGGGACCATGCTCACCGGCAACGCCCTTGGCGAGCTTGCCAGGGCGTGCGAACGGTTGAAGCTGTGGTTCATTTCCGATGAAATCTATCATGGCCTCGATTATGAGGAACCGGCGCAAACCGCCCTGGCCCATTCCGCTTCGGCCATTGTCATCAACTCGTTCTCGAAATATTTCTCCATGACCGGCTGGCGCATTGGCTGGATGGTGGTGCCCGACGCGCTGGTGCGCACCATCGAGCGGCTGGCGCAAAACCTCTATATCTGCGCTCCGGCGCTGTCGCAATATGCCGCCATCGCCGCGTTCGGCGCCACCGACGAGCTGGAAGCCAACAAGGCTCTCTACCGCGCCAACCGCGATTTGCTGCTTAACGAGCTGCCCAAGGCGGGATTCACCGATATTCTGCCCGCCGACGGCGCCTTCTATCTCTATGCCGATGTGCGCCATCTGACCAATGACAGCGCCGGGTTCGCCAAACGGATGCTGGCGGAAACCGGCGTGGCGGCCACGCCGGGGGTTGATTTCGATGCCGGGCGCGGCAGCCACTATGTGCGGTTTTGTTATGCCGGCACACCCGAGCGCATGGCCGAAGCGGCGCGCCGTTTGCAAGCCTGGCCCGCCTGACGGCCGAGGGGGTGAGGGAAGCCGCCTGTTCTCCGCTCTCCACTGCGGCGAGGCGGCAAACGGTAAATCTGTTGCATAAATATCACGGTGTTTGGGAATCTATCCGCCAAAGTGGCGCTTTTTCTCGCCTTAACGGTAAGCCCGCGCTAGGCA
>JADFHH010000004.1 GCA_022567275.1 Pseudomonadota bacterium
CGAGGGCGAGGCGCTCGACAGGGCTCTGGGGAAACGGGCGAAGGAAGCGCGGGCGCGGGCCAAAGAGCTGCGCGCGCTACGGGCAAAAGCGAAAAAGGAGAAACAAATCCGTCTGGCGAAGCTCAAGGAAGAGGCGCGTCAGCAGGAATTGAAAAGGCTGAGTGAATTGCAGCGGGAAGCTCTTCGCATCGAACAAGGCCTCGATCCACGAGCAATTCAAGCTGCGCGAAAACGGAGAGCGCGGCCGCGGGCTCGAGCCTGGGATCGAGGTTCCGATAGATTTTGGCAACAATTTTCGGAATGAACCGGTCGCCGTTTTTTACGCACGCATAGATCGCGGATTCGCGCATTTTTCTGTGCATCAAATAGGCGCGGACGACCCGCTGGGGCATCTCGATCCGGCCGCCGTGACCGGGGAAGAACAGCTTGTCCCTGCGCCCGAGCATGCGTTCCAGGGAGGCCAGATAGTCAGCCATATTGCCCTCCGGCGGCGCCACGACGGTGGTGCTCCATCCCATAACGTGATCGCCCGAAAATACGCTGCGCCGGCCTTGTAACGCGAAGCAGAGATGATCGGGCGCATGACCGGGCGTGTGGATCGCGTCGAGCGCCCAGCCGGGACCTTCGATCGTATCGCCGTCGCGCAATTGCGTGTCGGGTGTGAAGCCAAGATCGACAAAGTCCTTGCCAGACGGGCTGGTTGTCCGCGCCCCGCGCGGTTTTCCGGTGTGTCCGAACGCCAGAACCGGCGCGTTTGAATAGTCTTTCAGCGCCGCGACGGCAGCGGTGTGATCGCGATGGGTGTGGGTAATCAGGATGTGGCTGATCCGCTCACCCTGCAAAGCCTGAGCAATGGCGTCGAGATGCGCCTTGTCGTCAGGGCCGGGATCGATCACGGCGACCTCGCCGCGGCCGACCAGATAAGTATTCGTGCCCTTGAAGGTAAAGGGTCCAGGATTGTTGGCGACGATGCGGCGCACATTCGGGGCCACCTCGCTGGCGACGCCATAGTCGAAATGCATTTCTGTGTTGAATGCGAGTTTCGAGGCGCGAGGCGCCGTGGAGCCGGGTTTGCTCAAAATATATGCCTTGTCATCGGGGCGGATCCAGTCGCCAGGCGCAATGTTCTGGTTGAATGAGATATTGGCATTTATAGTGAAGCCGCTTGAGAGTGTACAATAAACCGAAGCTTGGGATCCATTCATATCGATCTATATGACAGTTTTTTAAAACCTGACAGCCCAGGAGCGCGCCATCCCCAAACCGCCCGAAATCGGTGATCTGAAACTCACCCCCTATTGGTGGGAGGCAGCGCCGCGCCCTGAGACCGGCCTGGCCGATATTCCCGCCACCGCGGATGTGGGGATCGTCGGGGCCGGGTTCGCCGGATTGAGCGCGGCGCTGACCCTGGCGCGGGCGGGCCGCTCCGTCATTGTGTTCGACGCCATGCGGGCCGGCGAGGGCGCCAGCAGCCGCAATGGCGGGATTTGCAGCGGCAACATCAAGTTTTCCTTCGCCACCCTGATTGACAAATTGGGACTCGAGCGGGCCAAAGCCATCTTCTCGGAGGGAATCGCCGCCCGGACCGCACTGATCGAGATGATCGATGAGGAGAACATCGACTGCCGCTTCAAAATGACCGGGCGCTTCGACGGCGCCAATCATATGCGCGATTACGACGCCATGGGCCGTGAAACGGATCTGTTGAACAAACATCTCGATCTGGGCGCCTATATGGTGGCCCGGCACCAGCAGCGCGCGGAGCTGGGGACGGATTTTTACCACGGCGGGCGGGTCCGTCCCGATATCGGCGGCGTCCATCCGGCGCAGTTGCATCAGGGCATTTATGAACGCGCTCTAGCCGCCGGTGTGACCGTCATCGATCGCACCACGGTCACCGGCATCTCCCGGAACGGGCATGGTTTCACACTGAGCACGGCGCGCGGGCCGGTTAAAGCCGGTGCATGTATCGTCGCCACCAACGGCTACACCGACAAGGTGACGGATTGGCTGCGGCGCCGCATCATTCCCGTCCCCAGCCAGATTATCGTCACGGACACACTTGATCCGGGATTGATGGACCGGCTGATGCCGAGGCGCCGCATGGTGGGCGACAGCCGCAATCTGTATAATTATTACCGTCCCTCACCCGATGGCACGCGCATCATATTTGGCGGACGGCGCGGCGCGGATACCGATGACGAGGTGCGCAAATGCCTGCATTTGTATCATAATCTGGTGGAGATTTTCCCTGAGCTGGAGGGCGTCCGGCTGACCCATTCCTGGTGGGGCTATACCGGCTATTGCTTCGATTACACCCCGCACCTGGCGGTTCATGACGGGATACACTACGCCACCGGGTTCTGCGGTTCCGGCGTCGTCTTCGCGCCGTGGCTGGGCACGAAAGCGGCACATATGATCCTCGGCAACAAGCAAGACGCGCACTCCCAGTTCGCGCGAAAAACCTTCCCGGCGCGTCCCTTTTACAACGGCAAACCCTGGTTTCTCCCCGCCGTCATCCGCTGGTACGCGCTCAAGGACCGTTTCAGCTATGGGCGGAGATATTGAGAGGGTGGGGACGCATTACTGTCCGGTAAGCAACAAACCGGCCAGTCCCCCTTGCATGTTCATTGAATGCCGAATCGGAGAAGATTTCCCGCTCCCCTTCTCGTCTTTCCCGCCCCCCTTCGTCATTCCCGCGAAGGCGGGAACCCACATGTGACTCTCAACAAACACTGTGCTGTGCGGATAGGCCCATTTGGGTTCCCGCCTTCGCGGGAAAGACGAGGGAAGGGAGCAGGAACTACGAGGAATACCGGTCAAATGATTCAATATATACCGGATCATGCTCTATCGCATCGCTCGCCTAACGCCCCGCTCGCGCTTATAAGGGAGCCATGGAAAAACCAGTTGCCGCACGCGCAATGAAAATGAACGCACCCGGGACATGGCGGGAGCTCAAACACCGGCTTGAGGCCCGTCGTACCGCGCTGAATGTTGAGATCGCCGCCTATCCCGGTCCGATCACCGGATGCGACGCGCAATTCAATCATCTTCTTGAACTCCGAAGCGGCATCAATCTGGAATTGAAGCGGCTTGAGGAGGCGCATGGCGATGGAGACAAAAAATGAAAATACTGGTGTTGCCGGGCGACGGGATCGGACCGGAAATTGTCGCGGCGGGCATGGCTGTCCTTGAGGCGGTCAACGGCGCGGGCGATCTTGGGCTAAAATTCGAATATGACGATATCGGCTTCGCCAGCTTAAAGAAATATGGCGTCACCTACCGCCCGGAATTGCTCGACAAGGCGCGCGCGGCGCACGGGGTTATTCTGGGCCCGCAAGACAATCTAAAATATCCGCCCGAGGAAGAGGGCGGGTTGAATATTTCCGCCGCCTTCCGCATCCAGCTCGATCTCTACGCCAATGCGCGCCCCGCCCGCACCCGGCCCGGCGTGGCGCAAGGCAAGGAGGGGCTGGACCTCGTCATCATGCGCGAGTTGACGGAAGGTTTTTACGCCGACCGGAATATGTTTCTCGGCTCGGGCGAATTCATGCCAACACCCGATATCGCCATGTCCATGCGCAAGGTGACGGCCAAGGGCTGCGCGCGCATCGCGCGGGCGGGCTTCGAGCTGGCGATGAAGCGGCGCAAGAAGCTCACCGCCGTGCACAAGGCCAATGTGCTGAAAATTACCGACGGGCTGTTCCTGGCCCAGGTGCGCAAGGTGGCAAAAGAGTTTCCCGAAGTGGAGCTGGACGACGTGCTGATCGACGCCATGACCGCCTATCTGGTGCGCGATCCATCGCGCTTCGACGTGGTGCTGGCGACCAACATGTATGGCGATATTCTGTCCGATCTGGCGAGCGAGCTGTCCGGCAGCCTCGGCCTCGCCGGCTCGACCATGGCCAATGAAGAGATTTGCGTGGCCCAGGCCCAGCACGGCTCCGCGCCCGATATCGCCGGCCAGGACAAGGCCAATCCGGCCTCGCTGCTCGTGTCCGCCGCCATGCTGCTGCAATGGCTCGGCGAGAAACACTCCCGCGACGATCTGCACAAGGCCGGTTGCGATATGGACGCGGCGCTGGATGCAGCCCTTGCCGATCCCGCGACCCGCACGGCGGATCTTGGCGGCACGATGGGAACCAAAGCGTTCGGCGAGCATGTCGCCGGGCTGGTGAGTTAAGATCGTGCGCTCACCCGCCGCCCCTTTGAAACGCCCGCTCGAACCGGGTGAGGAAGGCGCGCCTTTCCGCCGCGCCGAGTTCGTCCAGATGCAGCGTCACCCTTGCACGCGGCAGGGCGAGCAGGCCGCCAAGCGTAGCGCGCTCAAGCGGCTCATACACAATCCGCACTTTCCCCTTGTCCGCGGGGATGATGAAATCCGTTTGCCCGTCTTCAAGCGGCACGCCGGGCGCGAGCGTTTTCAGGGAGCGGTGAAATTCAGCCAGATCGAGAGACATGATTTTCTCGACGCTGCCGGGCGCCACGGCCATTCTCTAGCCCCCGGCGACTGGCGGCCACACGGCGAGCGTGTCGCCCTCGATGAGTTGCTTGCTGTCCGCGATTGCCGGCGGGGCAAAAATTCCGTTCACCAGAATCAGGTGGCAGATCTCGCGCGGCACACAATGCTGCGTCAGCACATCGCCGATGGTCGCGCCATTTTTTACATCGAGTTCGATGGCATTGCGCGCGGCCCCCGGGGGCAGGAATGTGCCGAGTGAAGCGAACAGTTTGAGGGTGATATTCATCCCGAGGTCACACCGGCGCAATGCCCTGGGACGTGGCCACATAGGCTTCGGCCAGACGTTCGGGCGATGTCATCAGAATATCCTTCCAGCGCCCGAGCCGGAGTTTTGTCTGGATAAGCCCGCGGGCGATGCCGATATGATCGGTGAGGCCAACGGCCTGCGCCCCGGCGAGCCGGTCGCCGTCGAATTCCAGCCGCAGATAACGATATGCGTTGTCATCGCACATGCGCGCGCTGGTCCCGCCTTTCACTCCCTCCCACGCGCCGAAGGACGAGGTGACAAGCCCGATGGTGGCCAGCACATTCATATTCAGGGAGCCCTTATGGGGGGTTTCGTGTCCGGCCATATTCAGCGCCGCGATACGGCCATGATCGGCGGCCACGGGCTGGATGGCGAGCACGGAAAATTCGCCCGTCGACATGTCCCTGGCTTGCGCCACGTCGCCCGCGGCATAAACATCGGGCGCGCTTGTGCGCAAAAACCCGTCGACTTTGACGCCGGCGTCCGTGTCGATGCCGGAGCCTTTCAGGAAACCAATGTTTGAGGCGACGCCCGCCGCGACCACGACCAGCCTGGCGGGGAGGGACTTGCCCGAAGAAAGCGCGACATCGAGGCCGTCCCTGCTCTCAGCTATGCCCTTGATTTGCGTGCCGGTGAGGACGCGCACGCCTTTGTCCTCGCACCAGCGCTTCAGCATCGCGCCGGCGGTTTCGTCCATCATGCGCGGCACCATGCGGTCTTCCATCTCCACGACAACCAGCTTCACGCCGCGCTTGACCAGCGCTTCGAGAATAATGGAGCCGATGAAGCCCGCGCCCATCAGCACCACATCGTCACCTTTGTCCGCGCGCTCCAGAATTGCCCGGGCATCCGCCATCGTCCAGCAATTGTGGACGCCGGGGAGATCGAGACCCTCGACCGGCGGGCGAATCGCGCTGGCGCCGGTTGCCAGCAGCAGCCGGTCATAAGCGACATCGCTGCCATCTTCGAGCGTGATGGATTTGTTCTTCGGGTCCACCGCGCCGGCACGGACGCGCTTCACATCGATGCCGTGATTTTTGTAGTGGCCCTTGTCCTGGCGCAGATAGGTCCCCTCCTCGCCGATCTGACCGGCGAGCAGATAGGGGATCGCCATGCGCGAATAGGGTGGCTCGTCCTCATCGCCAATGATCGTGATGTTCGCATTCGCGTCGTGCTTGCGCAGGTTGTCGGCGGCGATAACGCCTGCGGGTCCCGCGCCGAGGATGACGTGGTGCATGAGGCCCTCCTCAGGTGTCTACAGCGCCAGACGGCTGAGCGTTTCGCTGGTCGGCACGCCTTCCTTGGTCCAGCCGCGCAGCTCGTAATATTCCGGCAGCATCTTGTCGAGGCCGGCAACGAGGCCCTTGGCGGGGCCGGTTTTGGCGGCGTCATTCAGCAGCCGTTTGGGCAGCGTATCGTCCTTGGCCGTGAAGCCCGCCTGCAGATTGAACTGGCGCTCCAGATTCCAGATGCGCTCGCCAACCTCAAGCAGCCTGTCGACGCTCCAATCGCCCGGAAGATCCGCATCGATCTGCGGGGCGATGTCCTCCATCGTCCAGGCGAAGGTGGTGAAGATGCAAAGGCCGGAAGAATCGACCGCCGCCGTTGCGTCCTGGAACGCCTTGACCAATCCGGGCTTGCCGTCGGTCACGAGTGGATCGGTCTTTTCCGGGATACCGAGAATTTCCGACGCCACCGTATAGGAGCGCAGGTGGCAGCCGCCGCGGTTGGCGGTGGCGTAGCCGAGCCCCATGCCCTGAATGCCGCGCGGGTCGTAGGCGGGGAATTCCTGCCCCTTCACGGTCATCGACAATTCCGGCCTGCCATATTTGTCGCACAGCCTTTTCGAGCCCATCCCGAGTTCCTTGCCGAAGCCTTCCGCCTTGCCGGTGAGCTCAACGGCCGTTGTGAGCGCTTGCGCCGAGCCGAATTCGAGCGCCAGGCCGCCGGTCTCCTTATCGGTGATGACGCCGTCTTCATACATTTCCATGGCGGCGGCCAGGGTCGATCCGAAGGAAATGGGGTCTATGCCCTGTTCATTGCAGATAAAGTTCGCGTAGGTGAGCGCATCGAGGTCCTTGACGCCGACGGCGGCGCCCAGCGCCCAGGCCGCTTCATATTCGAGCCCGCCCGAGGCGTGCCAGTATTCCGGCTTGTTCTGGACGGTGTAGTGCTCCTCGTTCACTTTCGAGATGCGCCCGCAGGCGATAGTGCAGCTGAAGCAGGCCTGATTGGTCTGCAGGTTCGGTTTGCCATCCTTGCCCGATGGCGCCGCCATGGCTTCGGCGGAAATATCGTGTACGTCCTCGAACTGGACGTCGCGGTTGTTGCGGGTGGGCAGCGCGCCCGACTCGTTGATGATATTCATCAGCACCTGCGTGCCATAGGTGGGCAGGCCCTCGCCGGTAACGGCATTGCCGGCGAGCACTTTCTTGGCGGCGGTGGTGGCGGTCATAAAAGCGAGGAAGTCATCCACCTTCACCCCGCCGGTGCCACGCACGGCGATCGCCTTGAGGTTCTTCGAGCCCATCACCGCGCCGACGCCGGAACGCCCGGCGGCGCGGTGCAAATCATTGACGATGCCGGCATAAAGCACCCCGTTCTCACCGGCGATGCCGATGGCCGATATATGCATCTGGGGATCCTGATGGCGGGTCTTGATCCAGGCATCCGTATCCCAGACGGATTTGCCCCAGATATCGGACGCATCCAGCAACTCCACCTTGTCGTCGATGATGCAGAGATAGACCGGACTGGAAGCCTTGCCTTCCAGGATAATCATGTCCCATCCGGCGAATTTGAGTTCCGCGCCCCAATAGCCGCCGGAATTTGAGCAGGCAATGGCGCCCGTCAACGCCCCCTTGGTGATGACCGAAAATCGCCCGCCGGTCGAAGCGCATGTGCCCGTCAGCGGACCCGTCGCAAAAATCATCATATTGTCCGGCGACAGCGGGTCGATCCTGGGGTCCATCTCTTCACAGAGATATTTCGAAGCCAGCCCGCGCTGGCCCAGATACTCGCCGGCCCATTCCATATTGAGCGCTTCGGGGGTGCACGTGCCCTCGGTGAGGTTCACGCGCATGACTTGTCCTGTCCATCCCATGATCTGAATCCTCCCTTAATGTGCCGTTGCCGTACCCGCGGCGGCGTCTGTCTTCGCCGCCCATGCACGCATCTTGTCGAAGCCCGCCTGCTCCACATCCATATAAACGATCGCTTCGGTCGGGCAGGCCTTGACGCAGGCCGGGTCGCCGCCGCATTCGTCGCATTTCATGACCTTGCCGGTGGAGGCGTTGAAATTAATAGTGCCGAAGGGGCAGGCGATTGTGCACACCTTGCAGCCTACGCACAGGTCATCGTGGACTTCCTTGACGCCCCACTCATTGGTGGTGATGGCGTCCACGGGACACGCCTTCTGGCACCAGGCATCGTCGCACTGGGTGCAGGTGTAAGGTACGAACCTTGCGTCCTGATGGAAGTCGAACACACGGATGCGCGACTTCGCCGGATTGAATTCGCCTTCCTTCACGTAGGAGCAGGCCAGTTCGCACTGTTTGCATCCGGTGCATTTTCCCGGATCGATCACCAAGGCCATTTGCATGACGTCTTCCTCCCTGACAGTTGTATTTTCACAACCATGCTGGATTGGAAATTAGCATGAACCAGGGATAAGAGGAAGAGAAACGAGGACGTTCAGGCCGCCTTGGTCACCGCGACGCCGCCGCCTTCCAGCAGCATCACCTTGTTGAGCAGCTTGACGCAGGCGTAGATCGCCTTGATGGCGGGGGAGGGCTTGCCGGTCATCTCCCCCATCTCGAGGATCGAGCCGATCAGCGCCTCGGTCTCAAGCGAGCGGCCTGCTTCCACATCCTGCAGCATCGAGGTCTTGTGGGCGCCGACGCCTTCCGCGCCCGAGATGCGTTTCTCGATGGTGTGGCGGAAGGAGATGCCCAGGGCTTGAGCGATATCCTGCGCTTCACGCATCATGTCCGCGGCCAACTCACGCGTTTCGGCGAACTGGCAGATATCGACCAGCGTCGCGTGGGTGAGCGCGGATATCGGGTTGAAGGACAGATTGCCCCAGGCCTTGAGCCATATCTCGGAACGGATGTCATCGAGGATACGGGAACGAAAACCGGCATCGACCAGCAGATCATGCAGCTTTTGCACGCGCGCCGACTCCGAGCCGTCCAGTTCGCCCAGTGGAAAGCGGTCGCCTTCCACATGGTGGATGACGCCGGGTTCTGTTACCGCTGCCGCCGGGTAGACGACGCAGCCGACGATGCGGCTGGCGTCGATATGTTTGGTCAGTATGCCGGTGGGGTCGAGTGACTTCAGCCGCTTGCCGTCATGTTCGCCGCCATGCTTGTGGAAATACCACCAGGGCAGGCCGTTCTGCACCGTCATGATGATGGTGTCAGGAGCCATCAGGCTTTCGGATTGCTTCGCGATCTGGTCGAGGAAATGGGCCTTGACCGCAAGGATAACCAAATCCTGCGGCCCGGCCTCGGCCGTGCTGCCGGCGGCCTTCACTTTAGCGATATGTTCGCCGCCGTCTTCCCAGATCAGTTTTAGGCCGTTTTTCCGGATGGCTTCGAGATGGACGCCCTGGTCGATCACCGTGACATCGTTGCCGGCCAATGCCAGTTTTGCCGCCATCAATCCGCCGATCGCGCCGGCGCCAACAACACATATTTTCATCTCTGATCCTCCTTGCAAATGTGCGGCACTCTACTGGACGAACGTGTTGCTGAGCGTGCCAATCCCCTCAATGACGATATCGACGCTGTTTTCGGGCAGTTTCATGGAGCCGACGCCGACCGAGGTGCCGCAAGCGATAATGTCGCCGGGCATCAGGGTCATATCATGGGACAACAGGCTGGTCAGCTTGTGCGGCGGGAACGTCATGTCATTGACAGGGTAGTTCTGCCGTTCCTCGCCATTGAGGACGGTCTTGATGGTGAGCGTCATCGGGTCGATATCCGTGGCGATCACCGGACCAAAAACGCCAAAGGTGTCGTAGCTCTTGGCGCGCGCCCATTGCGCGAACGACTTGTCTTTCGAGATGATCTTCGCCGCCGTCACGTCATTGATGCAGGTATAGCCAAAAATGTAATCGGCGATCTCGCTTTGCGCGACCTCGCTGCATCGTTTGCCGATCACAATGCCAATCTCGCCTTCATAGACGACCGGTCCGTCATAGGATTTTGGCCGGCGTATGATCCCGTTGGGGCCGAGATAGGAACTTTGCGCCTTCAGGAAGAACAGCGGTTCTTCGGGTATCTCGCCTTCCAGCTTTGCCGTCAGCGCACGGAAATTGTTCCACAGGCAGACCATCTTGCCTGGATCGCAGGGCGTCAAAACACGTACGTCCGCGAGTTCCGCCGTTTCACCCGTGCCGGCCGGGTTGGAGAACATGTCTCCGGAATGGATGGAAATCGTGCCGTCTTGCAGCGTCCCGAATTTTTTCCGGCCATCTCGTTCAAATCGCAGCCACGTCGCCATTGATACCTCCCGCGCGGACAGATCCACTTCGTGCGGACATCATATCACCTTCATCACGGCGGGAAAACACAGTGAAAATTAAACAACAGACTTTCTCAAAAAGAGTGGAATGTGCGCGCCGGGACATATCTGGCGCGCCTGACGGCGAGGGGGGAAGTCCAGGGGCTCAGCAGCCGGCGCCCTGCATCTCCACCTTGAGAGAACGCCGCGGCCGCAAATAGAAGGTCTCCGACATGTTGATGTTGCCAACTATCATCTTACCGAGCGGCGGGCTGTAGTTATAGGTGACCTCGGCCACGACGATGCTTGAGAAAGGCTGGGTGAGGCCTGCAGGAAGTTCAAAGGGCGCACCTTGTAACCTTGGCGCACCCTGGAGTGAGCAACTCCACTCCACGGTGGTGGCATTTTGCCCGTCGGCGACGACACTGGTCAGCACGATGGAGATCGGGGTTGTGGAATAGGGCGCCAGAATCGATGTAGCCGCCGAGAAAATGTCACTCACGTCGCCGCTGGTCACCTGTTCCGCCTGCGCCGTGAGGTCGGCGGCGGTGCTCGCAACGGCCGTGACCCGCCGGTTGACGGTGAGAGCATCGGAGAACTCCACCGCGCCGATATACATGGTGATCATGATCGGCAGGATCAGGGCGAATTCAACCGCGCTCATCCCGCGCGTGTCTTGCGCCAGATTGCGCAAGGCGCGTTGAATTCTGGAGACCATGGCGTGTCCGGTGAATGATTTGCGTGTCATGCTCTCTCCACCTAGAACGGCTCATTGCGGAAGGCGGCAGTCGCAATAATAAGGCGCCCGCCGCCGGGCATATTGCCCAGGCTACCGGGGAAACTGGCAATCAGGTCCCATACGTAGAACGCGCGCACGACGATCACATCGCCGCCCGTACCCAGATCAAAAGTAAAATCGTTGCGCAACGCGCCGCCCGCGTCGAGCGGGTCGGGCATAGTGACGCCAGCAAAATTGTTGAACCGCTGCACGTCCAGTTTCAGGCCGGACATGCAGTTCTTGAGGCCGGTGGCGTTATCGCAGATGTTCTGTTTGAACTCGGTTTCACTGAACCCTTGCGTTTGTGCCTGTCCTGTCCGGACCAAACGGCTCGCTTCATCAACGGCGTTGTCCAGGGAGAAGTTGGCGAAAAATACCAGCGACACCTCGATAAGTGCGATGAGCAACGCGAAAAATGGCAAGGCGATTATGCCAAATTCGATCGCGGTGGCGCCGGAATCATCAGCGCGAAGGCGGCAAACAAGACCGCGCTTTCGCGGCGATGGTTTGCCGGGAATTCGTGATCGTGACTTGGACATGCCGGCCTCTTCCTGATGGCCCTCTTCATTCCTTGAAAGGCGCACTCCTTGAAGGGTGCGAGGGTCCAGTCGCCGCGCAGGGCGGCGGGGTGTCATTACCGGACAATTGAACAGGATATGACTTAATACACCGTTGAGATTTGGCGGAATGCAATACAGAGTAAACAGAATGTTGACCGGATTTTCGTTCAAATTTGCGCCCCGGTATTAACCAAAAATCAGAGCGTTTTTGCACAATCGCTGATTTTCTCCCGGGCGCGGAAACGGCGGTTCATGTGCCCCCGCGCACAAAAAAAGCGCGCCTCGAAAGAGGCGCGCATAGACCAAAGGTTCCCTCGTTTTTTTACGCACTTATTTCTGTATAGCCGCCATACGGGTGGTGACGGGCGAGCGTTGCATCAGCTTGTCGATGCGGTTGCGTTCCTTGTAGAAGTGGGCCAGCATTTTGCCGGTCAACTGGCGTCCGCGCGGCACATGAATGGTCATCGGGTTGACCTTGCGGCTGTTCACCAGCACTTCAAAATGCAAATGCGGACCCGACGAGAGGCCGGTCGAGCCGACATAGCCGATCACCTGCCCCATCTGCACTTTCAAGCCCGGGCGCAAGCCGCGTGCGAAGCGCGCCATATGGCTGTAGCTGGTCTGGTAACCGTTGGCGTGGCGAATGCGGACGAAATTGCCATTGCCGCCCTTGCGCCGCGCTTCTTCAATAAGACCGTCGCCGGCGGCCAGAACGGGCGTACCGCGTTTGGCGCCCCAGTCCGTGCCCGTATGCATCTTGCGGTACCCGAGCACCGGATGGCGCCGCATGCCAAAGCCGGAGGTGAAACGAGCGCCCTTCACCGGTTTGCGCATCAGGAATTTCTTGGCGCTGTTGCCGTCCTCGTCATAGAAGTCGATCTGTCCATCGGGTGTGCGGAAGCGGTAAAATTTGCGCGTCTCTCCACCCGCTGTCATGGTCGTGAACAACACTTCGCCCAAGGCCTTTTCCTGACCGCTTTCGTCTTTCTTCAGAGCGAAGAACACCTCGAAGCTGTCGCCGGCGCGCGCCGGGCGTTTGAAATTCACGTCATAGGAATGAATCCGCAGCAACTTGATGATCTTGTCGCGCGGGACGCCCTGATCGAGTGAGGCGTGATAGAAGCTCGTGTAGAGCGTTGCGCGGTGCGATCTGCGTGAGCGCCGTTGATCCCGGCCGTTACCCATCTCGATGGGGTCGTTGCTGGTGACAAAATCACCGGTTTCATTCCGTACCACGGTCACGTTATGTGTTCTGCCTGAAAACAGGCTGACCTTGACCGGCTCAAGCCGGGCGTCATCCTTTGGCGCCGGCATCAGTGTGAAGCGTATCTCCTGGCCTCTGCGCAAATTCTTCGGTTTGAATACAGGGGTCATCGCGTCGGCGATTGCCCTGGCTTGCCATCTCTCCGCACCGGCCTGCGTGAGCAGGCTCATCAAGGTGTCGCCGCGTTTAACCTTCACGGCCCTGGTCTCGCCGCCATCGGCCACCGCATCGACGTTCTCAAGCGTCTCGATGGTTTTGGCGACAAATGTGGTGTTGGGGGGGGTCCTGGGCTTGATCTGATTGGGGCTGGCAAAATTATCGGGACGGTAGGCGGCCTGTTGCACAAGCCCATCGCCGCTTTCAGGATGAATGGCGGGCCGCATGACGAAGGGCTGTACGGCAAACAACTCATCGCGCGCGCGCATCAGCCGGGCCATCTCCTGCATGCTCAGCGTCAACCGGTCATTGTCCGGCACGATGCCGCCTTCCAGTTCAACCATACGCACGCTCACATCACGGCTGGCGCCGGGGTCGGCTTCATCATCGCCATTTTCGGCGACCGGTTTCGGGTTGGCGTAGAGTTTGAAGGGATTGAAGGCGGGGATGTTTTGTGTGTCCCGGGGCTGTGACGTTCCAAGCCGGGCGACGAGGCGGGCATAGGGTTTGATGCGGATATATTCGTGCCCGCCGCGCCGTTGCACCACCGAGTCATGGATAATATATCTTGTGGTGAGCCCTTCAGCCGTGGTCGGGATACGATCACCCTTTTGACCCGCAACCGTCTGGATGCCGGCCATCGTATGGGCATTCCGGACGGGCTGCATCGCCGCGAGGCCGGCATGTCTGATCGAAGATACGATGCCGGCGCCATTTTCCATATCCGTTGAGGCATAGATGCTGGCGCCAATGACGCCGATACCAACCACAGCCGCCAGGCATGTGCTGGCCAGCCATTTCAGCCTGGTGCCGACTCTGGAATCTCCGGGCTCTGGAAGAAACACGGCGGATGCGGCGCGAACGGGGCCCGGCAAATATATTTGCGGGTGTGCCCGTTTTCCAAACGGGACAAGGGCGCGCTCTCTTCCGCGGCCCGCTTTGCGGCAGCGTCGTTCCGTCAAGATTTGCTATCCCCCCGTCTTCGGCTGGCGAAGCGCTGAATTTCTCAACTGGAGTTGTCGATTTCAGTTCGCCGAATTGTCCGAATCTGGTGTGCTTGTTTTTCCCTGGTTTTGGCCTGTCAACCTGCCGACGGGTTAACTTTTTGTCGACCTTACTGCGGCGCAGTTACACAGGCCCGCTTCCGGTGGTTTTGAGGCCTTTGGTTTCCCTTAACCAATATGCCTCGATTCCGGTTTATCATTTGTTAACGCTGACGATGACGGTTCAATCGGGCAGCAATGTGACCAAATGGTGCTAATTTGCTGCTTTCTCGCGCGATCGATCCGGGTGTGCGGGGAGGAGGAATAAAATTTGTGCGCAGAGAGTGCTTGACCTCATCTGGGGAAAACTGTATCTATGGGCGGTTGCGTGGGCAATCTTCATTGTCTGCAGATTTGTTGTGTCCGCGCATCAAATTCTTGAAGCGAAGCGGGGCTGACGCCGGAAAGATTGCCCGGTGCGGCGTGTCCGTTGCGGTTGACTCATGGTGGAGTATTTGCTTCCATCAGGGGTAGGGAGTGCGGCCCTTTGGCTGTGGTCTCGCGGTTCTTTGACATTGTGGTTAGAAGAAAGAGAAACGCAGGCGGCGGAGTCCTGGCGAGTCCGTGAATTTATGCCCTTTCGGCATGGGTTGGCGGACGACAAGAGACTTCGGCGGTCTTGCGTTTTTGTCGACACCCGTTTTGTGTCTTTTCCGCAAGGAATTGGCGCAGACGATGTGTCGGGACTCGTCAAGAGTAGACGCAAGCGATCCCCTGGAGTTTTTCCTCCAGGGATATGCCGGAATCAATATTTCAAACTTGAGAGTTTGATCCTGGCTCAGAACGAACGCTGGCGGCAGGCCTAACACATGCAAGTCGAACGTGAAGCTGGAGCTTGCTCCAGTGGAAAGTGGCAGACGGGTGAGTAACGCGTGGGAATTTACCCAGTGGTTCGGAATAACTTCGGGAAACGGGAGCTAATACCGGATACGCCCCCCTCTAGAGATATTGGGGGGGAAAGATTTATCGCCATTGGAGGGGCCCGCGTCGGATTAGGTAGTTGGTGGGGTAAAGGCCTACCAAGCCGACGATCCGTAGCTGGTTTGAGAGGATGATCAGCCACACTGGGACTGAGACACGGCCCAGACTCCTACGGGAGGCAGCAGTGGGGAATATTGCACAATGGGCGAAAGCCTGATGCAGCAATGCCGCGTGAGTGAAGAAGGCCTTAGGGTTGTAAAGCTCTTTCACCGGGGAAGATTATGACGGTACCCGGAGAAGAAGCCCCGGCTAACTCCGTGCCAGCAGCCGCGGTAATACGGAGGGGGCTAGCGTTGTTCGGAATTACTGGGCGTAAAGCGCGCGTAGGCGGCCTGTCAAGTTGGGTGTGAAAGCCCGGGGCTCAACCCCGGAATTGCACTCAAAACTGGCAAGCTAGAGACCGAGAGAGGTGAGTGGAATTTCCAGTGTAGAGGTGAAATTCGTAGATATTGGAAAGAACACCAGTGGCGAAGGCGGCTCACTGGCTCGGTACTGACGCTGAGGTGCGAAAGCGTGGGGAGCAAACAGGATTAGATACCCTGGTAGTCCACGCCGTAAACGATGAGTGCTAGATGTTGGGGGGCATGCCTTTCGGTGTCGCAGCTAACGCATTAAGCACTCCGCCTGGGGAGTACGATCGCAAGATTAAAACTCAAAGGAATTGACGGGGGCCCGCACA
>JADFHH010000250.1 GCA_022567275.1 Pseudomonadota bacterium
CAGCTCGCTCACCCGCGATGGCGGTGTCGCCGGCCAGGCCAGCGGCGGCAGCGCGGTACATCTCTATATCGAAGCGGTCCGGATGTTCGCGACGAAAAAGCCGATCATCGCCGCCGTTCACGGCGCGGCAATCGGCGGCGGTCTCGGGCTGGCGATGGTCGCCGATTTCCGGGTGAGCTGTCCCGAGGCGCGATTCAGCGCCAATTTCACCCGGCTCGGCTTCACCCCCGGATTCGGATTGACAACGACGCTGCCCGAAGCGATCGGCAAGACCAACGCTTCCCTGATGTTTTACACCGGGCGCCGGGTCAAGGGCGAAGACGCCCATGCCATGGGATTGGTCAATGTGCTGGTTGCCCGCGATCAGGTCCGCTCAGCCGCGCTGGATCTGGCCCGGGAAATCGCCATCTCATCGCCGCTTGGCGTCCTCGAGGTCCGCGCGGTTATGCGGCGGGGTCTTGCCGAGAGGGTCAGGACGGCGACCGAGCATGAGCTTCGCGTACAGACCAGGCTGCGCAAGACCCAGGATTTCATCGAGGGTGTAAAGGCCATGTCGGAGCGGCGCGACCCCGAATTTACCGGGCGCTAGAGCGCTTCCGTCTTGGTGCGGTCATCGAGCAACGCCGATCACACAAAACGGCTCCGCCAGGTTTGAGGAGTGGCGGTTAGTCTATGCGCAATTTCAGCGGAACGGCGGTGAATAGAGCAGCCCGCCATCGCGCCAAAGCGCGTTTAAGCCGCGCTCCAGGCCAATCGGGGTCTTGGGGCCTATGTTGCGGTCGAAAATCTCGCCGTAATTGCCGACGGCCTTGATCACGTTATAGGCCCAGCGCTTCTGCAGACCGAGCATAGCGCCCAGATTGCCTTCCGCACCCAGCAGCCGGTTGATTTCCGGATTGTCCGTGCCCTTTGCCAATGTGTCGACATTGGCCTGCGTGATGCCAAGTTCCTCCGCGACAATGGTGGTGTTTAACACCCAGCGAACGACGTCGCTCCATTGATCATCGCCGTGACGCGTAACGGGACCCAGCGGCTCCTTGGAGATGATCTCGGGCAAAATCACGTGGTCGCCGGGATTGGCGAACGTCGAACGTGTGGCGGCAAGGCCGGAAGCATCGGTCGTGTAAACGTCGCAGCGGCCGGCGAAATAGTTGACCCGCGCCTCGGCGTTGGTCTCGATCGGTACCGGCTCATAGGTGATGTTGTTGGTCCGGAAGTACTCCGCAATGTTCAGCTCTGTTGTCGTTCCGGTCTGGATGCACACCGATGCGCCGTCGAGATCCTTGGCGCTCTTCACGCCAAGGGACCGTGGCACCATAAAACCCTGTCCGTCGTAATAATTCACGCCCTCGAAGGAGAGCTTCACATCCACGTCACGTACAAACGTCCAGGTCGTATTCCGCCACAGCACGTCGCCTTCGCCGGAGTTCAGAAGCGTGAACCGGGTTTTGCCAGTCGAGGGTATGAATTTCACCTTGTTCGGATTGCCGAAAATGGCAGCTGCGGTAGCCCGGCAGAAATCGATATCAAAGCCTCTCCAGACGCCGCTGGCATCGGTGAAAGCGAAACCGGCAATGCCGGTGCTTATGACGCACCTTAGCTTGCCGTTGTTTTTCACATCATCCAGCGTGCCGGCATTTGCCCCGGCCGCCAGGAGCATCACAAGCAATATGGTTCCGCCGAACAACAAACGTCTCACGGGTATCTTCTCCCTGGCCAAGAACGGCGACTCTGCCGAGCTTGATGGATTCAAACGCGAAGCGCAACGTTTTGATTGAATGAGATTCTGGCATTTATTCCGATCTGTCTCAAGATGGACTGCATCGGCGTCTTGAAGCCGAGGCATTTTCCGGGGGACAGATCGTTCATTCGGTCCCCCCTTGAACGGCTCATGAATCCAGATCGATCCGGTGCTGGGGGGCGCCGGACCGACCTGTTGCAGTCGCGATGTATCAGGGGGGTCAAGTATCACGGTACGCTATAGCATACCGCTGAGACTCACGTTACCAGCATATGGTTAATGAAAGGTTAACGGCGGCGCCCGCGCGCCGTTTTACGCCTTGCGGGCCATGGCGAAATACATATCGCGCAGTTTGCGGGTCACGGGGCCTGGCTGGCCGCCGCCGATCATGACGCCGTCAATCTCGACGACGGGGATGGCAATATGAGTCGCGCTGGTCAGGAAGGCTTCGGAAGCTGATTTGGCCTCATCAACCGTAAAGCGGCGTTGTTCAATGCTGATCTCGCCGCTTTCGGCCAGCTTCAGGATGGCGCGCCGGGTCGTGCCGGACAGGATCGAATTGGACAAGGGCCGGGTCACCAGACGGTTCCCCTCAAGCACGATAAACGCGTTGCTCGCGGTGCCTTCGGTGACATATCCCTGTTCGACCATCCATGCGTCACCGGCGCCCGCCTCTGCCGCCGCCTGTTTGCCCATCGCCTGCGCCAGCAGACCGGTGGTCTTGATGTCGCGGCGCTGCCAGCGGATATCGGGAATAGTGATGATCGCGATGCCCTTTTTCGCTTCTGGCGAGCCGGAAAAGTCTTCTACCAGGGTGAAGCCGACGATTGTTTGTCCGGCATTTTCAGGATAAGCGAAATTCCGTGCGGCGACGCCGCGGGTGATCTGGATGTAGACCGAACCCTCATTCAAGCTGTTGCGCGCGATCAGCTGCTCTTGCATCTCTTTCAGCTCCGCGTCGGAAAGGGGTTGTGTCATGCCGAGTTCGCGTAATGAGCGATGCAGGCGCTCGAGATGCGATTCATAATCCAGCAGCTTGCCGTCGAGCACTGCGGTGACTTCGTAAATTGCGTCGGCGAACAGGAAGGCGCGGTCGAAGATGGAAATCTTCGCCTCTTCTTCGCGCACATAGTCGCCATTCACATAGGCGATGCGTGACATTTTTTGCTCTTTCTCTTATGCGCCGGCTTCGACAACCGGAAAAACCCGCTTGATAGAGTTTTCCCGCATACCACATGTTTGGTTCCCTTTCCCTGGCTTTATCCTTGTGCTGCGGGTTCGTCCGCCATATTGGGCAAGATCATGAACGTGCCGAGCATCGTGGCGCACAGTTTTTCCGCGCCATCGCGCACCACGAACACGTCTGACTGGCACACCGTTACCCGGCGTCCTGGACGCAGCACACGGCCGCGCGAAATCAATGTTGCCCCATCCGCCGGGGCCATAAAGTTCAGTTTGTATTCGATGGTCAGCACGGAATCGCTTCCCCCCATCAAGGTGTATGACGCATAGCCCCCGGCGGTATCGGCAATGGCGCCGATGACGCCGCCATGAAAGAAGCCGTGTTGCTGCGTCAGCTCTTTGTTGAAAGGGACTTGTATCTCGACGCTGCCCGGAGCGACGCGCGTCAACCTGGCTCCCAAGGCGGCCATAAATCCCTGGCTGGCAAAACTGCCGCGCACCCGGTCCGCGTAATCTTCGTTACGTATCTCGAATCCGGTCATGCGCCGCTACTCATCTCCCCCGCGATCATTTCCCCTTATCCCCCCATCGCTCGCAAGCGCTCATGGCACCGGGATTCAATGGCTTCAAGATCCTGCAGCGTGAGATCGATATCCCTGCGTTTCTGGTGCAATTCCTCGCGCCGTACACCGATCTTCGAGATCAGCGATCGCAATGGACCCAGCTCCCCCGGCGCTTCGTCATAGATGAAAATAATGTCGCTGATTTCCGCCAGCGAAAAGCCGAGCCGTTTGCCCCGGAGAATGAGTTTTAGCCGGGTCCGGTCGATGGCCGGGAACAGGCGCTGGCGGCCCTTGCGCACAGGCGACAACAACCCCTCGCCCTCATAATAGCGAAGGGTGCGGGTCGAAACGCCGAATTCGCGGGTTAACTCGGTGATGGTATAAAATTGCCCCAAGGATATGCTCCTGCCAGAGCGCTTCCGTCTTTGACGGAATCGCTCTTGTTTTTTCTCGCTCGCGGCTATTCCTCACTTCGTTCGGGCCTGCGCGGGCGCGGCGCATAAGCGCCGGGCCGCGGGTGCGGCCTTGACCGTTTCCGTGAAAAACGGAAACGGTC
>JADFHH010000251.1 GCA_022567275.1 Pseudomonadota bacterium
TGAGCAAGGACCCCGCCGAGAGGGACCTGGAACGCTCCGAGGCGCTGGTCACCGCTTGTTTTTCCTCCGAAGACTATGTGGAAGGCCGCCGGGCTTTCATGGAAAAACGAAAACCCGCCTTCAAGGGCCGCTAGGGCATGAAAAGCGACGACAAAAAGAGCCGGAACAAAGACTCCAGCGGAGACAAGGTTTCAGGCAAACCCAAACGTCCCTCCCGGGTCATCGATCTGGAAGCGGCGGAAGTCGATGTCGGGAGCGAAGAAAAACCATCGGCCGGCCCGCCTCCCCCCCGGCGCAACAAGCTTTCCGATATCAAAAACTTCGCCACCCATCTGGCCGCCGGTCTCGCCGGCGGGCTGATTGGGGCCATCGGCGTTGGCCTCGCGCTCGACAGTCTGGCCGTTGACCCGCCGGACAATTCACAGGCGAATGCGCAATTCGAACAGCGCCTGGATGCGCTCGATGCGAGGCTCGCCAAACAGGCTAAATCGATCGCTGCGGCCAGTGAGAGGAATGCAACCCGTAGTGAGGAGGCGCTGAAGACGCTGGCAGGGCGTATCGCGGCGCTGGAACGCAAACCGGCCGCGGTGGCGGTCGATTTGCAACCGTTAAGAGAGCGTCTGGCGAGCCTCGAAGACACACTGAAGACGCTTCAGGCTTCGGGCAATGATGCCGGAGAGAGCGCTTCGGGCGCGGTCCGTGTGCTGGCAGGGCGTATCGCGGCGCTGGAACGCAAACCGTCCGCGGCAGCGGTCGATTTGCAACCGTTAAGGGAGCGTCTGGCGAGCCTCGAAAACACGCTGAAGACGCTTCAGGCTTCGGGCAATGATGCCAGAGAGCGTGCTTCGGGCGCGGTGCGCGCGCTTGAAGAGCATCTCGCGGTGCTTGAGAAGAACATGGACAAACTCGCCTCGCGTCCTCCCGCACCCTCCCCGAAAACCTCTTCCGGTAGCGGAAGCGTTGCGCTGGCGCTCACATTTGCCAGCCTGCGCCGGGCGATAGACCGGGGCGAACCATTTAGCGGCGCGCTGAAAAAATTGCAGGAGATCGCCCCCGCCGGGCTCGAGTTCTCATCACTGGCGAAACATGCGGGCGCAGGTATCGGCACGGATATCGCATTGCTGATCAAGCTGGCGCCCGCTCTCAAGGCCGCGCGCGCGGCGGCGGCGGCCCGTTCCGATGACGATACATTGCTTGGCCGGCTGGCGGCGAATGCCCGTTCGATCGTGCAGGTGCGGCGCATCGGTCCAGCGGCCGGCGACAGCGCGGATGCCGTTTTGTCGCGTATGGAGGCGCATATGAAGGGCGCCGATCTGACCGGTGTGCGCAAGCAGGCGCAAAGCCTGAGCGGCCCGGCGCTGGAAAGCCTCCAGCCATGGCTAACCAGGGCAAAGGCGAGACGCGCTGTCCAGGTGGAGCTCGAGCAACTCGAGCGCAGCCTGCTGGCCGGTCTTCAGTCCGGTGAACAAAGGTAACGCGCGCATGTGGCGGCTCACTTTCTTTGTGGTAGCGGTCGGGCTGGCGTCCGCGCTCCTCGCCTGGCTGGCCGACACGCCCGGCGCCCTCACCGTGGAATGGCTCGGTTATCGGCTCGAAACATCCGTCTTTGCCGCCGGGATGGCGCTTGGCGGTGTCTTGCTCGCGACCCTGCTGGCCTGGTCGGCGTTGCGCTACGTGTTCACGCGGCCCGCGGCCCTGGCCGAATTGATGAAGGCCAAGCGCGAGAAACGGGGCATTGACGCCCTCTCACAGGGCCTGATTGCCGTGGGCGCCGGCGACAAGGATCAGGCGCGCAAATTCTCCAGCCAGGCGCACAAGCTGCTTCCCCATGAACCGCTGACCAGCCTGCTGCGCGCGCAAACAGCCCAACTGCATGGCGACCGGACGGCGGCGCGGGAAATTTTCCGGACCATGGCCGAATCCTCCCGGACGGATATGCTGGGCGTGCGCGGGCTTTTCCTCGAAGCCAAACGCGAAAATGAAACCGAAGCCGCCCGCCAGTTCGCCGAGCGCGCGATGCGGCGCAACCCGGATTTGGCCTGGAGCGTCGATGCGCTGTTCGAGCTCCAGTGCAAGGCCGCGGACTGGGACGGTGCGCTGCGCACGCTCAATGTGGCGCAGCGCCAGAAACAGATTGAAAAGCCGGTCGCGGAGCGCCGCCGTGCGGTGTTGCTCACAGCCCAGGCCAAAGCAGCCGAAGAGACCGATATGAACCGGGCGCGCGAGCTGGCGCTAGCGGCGCACAAGCTTGCTCCGGAGCTTGTTCCGGCGGCGGATATCGCCGCGCGCGTGATGGCCTCTCAGGGCGACTCCAGCCGCGCGGCGCGTCTTCTCGTCAGGACATGGGAGCTGAACCCGCATCCCGATCTTGCGCTCACCTATGCCTATGCGCTCCCGGGCGAGGGCCCGCGCGAGCGGCTGAAACGGGTGAAGCAGCTGGCGCAACGCACACCGGACAATATGGAAGGCGCCATCGCCATCGCCACTGCGGCGGTGGAAGCGCGCGAGTGGGATGAGGCAACGGATGCTCTCGCCCCTTATCTGGACAACCGGCCAACGGCGCGCATCTGCACGCTGATGGCGCGAATTGCAGGGGGCGGGATGGGCAATCAGGGCCGCGTACGCGAATGGCTGGCGCGCGCGGTTCACGCGCCGCGCGACCCGGCCTGGATCGCCGATGGCTATATGACCGATCAATGGGCGCCGGTGTCGCCCATCACCGGCAAGCTCGATGCGTTCGAGTGGAAAGCCCCGGTCGAGGTGCTGGCGGGTCCGCGCGATCCGCTGATCGACGCGGAGGTGGACAGCGCGGATGTGGACGGGGCGCGGATCGTGGAGGCGGCGTCTTCAGACGATGGCGTGAGCAGCCAAACGACAAACGAAGCGGTTGAGGCGGAGATATTCGTCGCCCCCCGCGCGCCCGATGATCCAGGGCCCGAGCCCGGCAAGAAAGACGATGCGGCGGATGTCGCGGATGTGGCGGCGGCAAAGGCCGAATGATTTATGCTCCCAAGGGTTGACGTGCTGCATTTCGTGAGCGGCGCGCGACGGCAATCTTGCTTTCAGCCGCTACCGGAGCTATGCCAGTTCGCATCGCGCGGGCCGGCCCGGTTGTTCGCCAAAGCGGCCCCGCGCGAGGGCGCCGCATTAGCTCAGTTGGTAGAGCACATCATTCGTAATAATGGGCCGGAACACTTCAGGCCCCAACAAATCATAACACTTTTCCCAGAAAAACCCATACCATGGCTTGTGTTTGCGTCGGATGTTCCCTATTGTTACTAACACAGGATAACAGCCCGTAACAGGATGTTTTTGTTACCCCTGCGTTACCCCAAGGGAGCACATGACTATGGCAAAGATGCTCACGGCGCGGTCAATCGAGCGGTTAAAGCCTGACCCTAAGAAGCGCTTGGAAATCACAGACGCCGGTTCCGGCCTCTACTTTGTTATCCAGCCGAGCGGCACCCGAAGTTGGGCTGTCCGGTATCGCCATCAGGGTAGGCCACGCAAGCTCACCATAGGCACGTATCCGCTCTACAGCCTTGCCGACGCCCGCAGGTACGCCCGTGATGCTCTGGCCAAGGTTGATGAGGGCATTGATCCGTCAGAGCAGAAAAAGCGCGCCAGGAGGGAAGCTGAGAGCGAACACAATCTGTTTGCGGCTGTTGTAGAAAAATATCTGACTCGCCACGTCCGCGTCAATTCTCGCCTCAATTACGCGAAGCAAACGGAGAGCATATTGCTGAAGGATGTTGTGCCGAAATGGGGCGAACGCAAGATTCACGATATTACAAAACGTGACGTTATCGAGTTACTGGACGGCATCATTGATGCGGGCCGTGGGCTAACTGCAAACCGCGCCCTCGCCATGGTTCGGAAATTGTTCAACTGGTCCATTGAGCGCGGCATTCTCGACACCTCGCCATGCCAGGGCGTGAAAGCTCCACTTGCCGAGCACGCGCGTGACCGGGTTTTGACAGATGACGAAATACTTTGGCTTTGGTGCGCGTGTTTGGCGGATAGCTATCCTTTCGGCC
>JADFHH010000252.1 GCA_022567275.1 Pseudomonadota bacterium
TTCCCTTGTGCGTGAACTCCGCCGAGCCATAGCGGAATTGCAATGGCAAGGGCCGGCTCTTTGGCGCATAGCCGCACACGGCTCCCGAGAATAGCCAGCCATAGTCATCCTCGCCGCAGCGATAGCGGGGCGGATCGACGAATTCTTCACTCAGCAGCTGAGCCAGTGCGGTACGTTCGAACAACAGGGCTGCCTCTTTTCCGGACGGACGGAGCGCCTGTTCGCCCGGGCAGATGGGTTCGAGGCTTAACTCCTCAAGGACGCTCTGGTAATGGCGTGCCGCCCGGTCGTAGCGTTTGGCATCCGATTTATCACCGGCTTCCTCGGCTTCGGCGGCCGCGAACAGCACCTGCCACGGCGTGCCCATGGACAGGGCCTGCGTTAGCAGTGGTTTAAGCGCTGCGTCGGATTCACCTGCCCTTGAGCGCGCATACGCCATTTCAAGAGCGCCCAGCGCGCCACGCCTTCCCAGGCAGTATGCATAGCCGGGCCGGCACTGAGATGCCGGATCGCGCGCGCGATCCAAGGCGGCCCGCAGCCCGGCCAGATTTTTGCTATCCAGAGATTTCTGGAAATCGCGAGCAATTGTTTCGCAGCTTCCTGCTTCCTGCCCCAGGGCCGCTGAAACCGGCACCGCGCAAAAGGCAACGCCGGTAAGCAATAGCAGCATGATTGTGTTGCGGTGTCCGCGGCGGAACCGACGCTTTGTATGAGGAGCCGTCTGTCGCATCTCTGGTTGTGCATTCTGTCCGCTATTTCACTACAATAGTAGCGAGTCAAAAGCTCAATCACGAAATTTAGCTCTGAGGTACAGTTATGTCACGTGCTAGCCTGATTTATTTGCTTCCTTGCTAATCTGTGAGAAATGCGTGGTTTGCCGCTCTGCGTTTTCTTGCAATCGCCAGGGACGGTTCGGGCAGCGCTCACAAGACAAAACGCGAGAAGGAGATGCCGGCATTGCTCGAAAATCCGATCCCGCCGCATATCGATATCCAGGTCCAGAGAAGCTTCGTGCTGCGTGTTCGGCAATAGCACGTCAGGAACCTGGGACCCGGCAGCCTGAAGGTAAAATGATGGAGCGCGGTATGAAAGCGAAATCGACACTGATTGCGGCTCTGTTTCTCGTAATTTGCGGCACATCCGGTGAAGCTGCTACGGGTAGCTGCGACGCCATTGCCGAGCAGGTTGGTAGCGCGGAGTCACGCGGCGATCTCGATGGTTTGAAGAGGCTATATGAGCGCGCCAACTCATCGCAAAGCGGTTGCGGAACGACGTATTCCTATTGTCTGGGACGGCGTATCGCCGGCGCCTATCTCACAGAGGCCTACAAACGGGCAGAGTCCGGAACGAGCGAATCTGCGTTGAAACCGCTGCTGGAGCAGGCGCGCGCTTTCGGCAATCCATGGCAGCTCCTGTTTGCGCTTGCGGAGGCCGAAGAGGCCGGCAGTGCCGATGACAGGGCGCGGTTCGACCGGGCGGCGGCGTTTTACCAGGAGACGATAAACGAGATCAAGGAAATCGAAATCGCCGGAGAGATTTGCCCTGGAGAAAGGGGAGCGCTTCCTTCCAAAAAGCGGGCGAAAATGATCTTCAGCCGCGCCACCTCCGCCAGCCGCCTGGCGATGAATTTTGTCGTGCCCCCGACGATGCGAAATGGAAATACAGGTGGAATTTTCATCGACTCGTTTCGCGGGTTCACGCCATCCAGACGGCCGGTTCCGGTAACCTTCGACTATAACCAGGCGAGCCTGAATCCGAAGGGATATTCAGCAGCAGCCTTTCTGCTGAAGTTTCTGAAGATCAAGCATGCTACGGAGATTCACTTGACGGGTCATACCGATGACAAAGGTTCTGAAAGCTATAATTGCGGCCTGTCCCGCAAGCGCCTCGACACAGTAAAAGCCTATCTCGAGGATGGCGGTTATTACGGCAAGGTCACGGTTGAGCCGCTGGGTGAATTTGTAACGGTCGAGCTTGACGATTCCTCCCGCTATTCGGATGAAGAACGGCGCGAACTGAACCGCCGCGTGGAGTTGCAGCTTGTCCCATCCACCGTAGCGTACCGGAAGGGAAGGACATGCGGCTGATCGGGTTTCTGGCACTGGTATTTTTTGCGGGGATTGGAAACCCCGCGCTTGCCGCCGTCCACGCTCTCGTTGTCGGTATCGATGACTATGCGCATAGCCGTGCGCTGAAAGGGGCAGTCAATGATGCTCAAGACATGGCACGGGTTCTTGCCAGGCTGGTGGATGGGAAGCAGAGGGTTCTCATCAATGCCGAGGCGACGCGCGCGGCTTTTCTTGAAGCATGGTCCGATATTCTGGCCGCTACGCGGCAGGGCGATGTCATCCTGTTGCATTTTTCCGGGCACGGGCTGCGGGACACAGACGACAATAGCGACGAAGCAGATGGATATGACGAGTTTTTCCTGTTCCAGCCGTTCGGGGAGGATGGCGCGGCCTTTCAGGAAAAGCTGCGGGACGACGAGCTGGCGGTGCTTTTCAAACAGGCGAAAGCGCGCGAAGTCACGGTCCTGTTCGTGGCTGATACTTGCTACTCAGGCGGTTTAACACGCGCTATTGCCGCTGGAGTTGAAGGCCGAGGACTTCCTTTTCGCTTTACCAGGCTATTCAAGCGGCCAGGCAAACGGGCGCTACTCCCGGCCGACTTCGTGCCACGCCCGGAAATGCCCGACAATGTAGTTTTTCTCGCCGCAACCCATGAGAAACGCCGGGTCCAGGAAATTCTCATCGAGGGCAAGCCGCGCGGCGCTCTCAGCTACTATGTGGCGCGCGCGCTTGAAGGCAGTGCCGACAAGGATGGCGATGGCGTACTGAGCGCGGGTGAGTTGATCGACTATGTCAGTCCCAACGTCCGGGCGATATCGGACAGCCGTCAGATTCCTGTTCTGGAAGCGAAAAACCGCGACCGGCCTCTGATCCCGCTCAAGCATAAAAAACGCGACAGGCTTTTCCCCCAAATCCAGGACATCAAGCTGGCAATCAGAAATGCTGGCGCCGATCGCCCGGATATTTCCGGCGCACGGATTGTCGAACTGGAAGCCGATGCGGAATTCATCTGGGATCGTGCAATGGCACGGGTGGTCAACCCTTCGGGCGATGTGCTGGCATCCTGGGTCGAAGAGAACTCACTGCAGCAGGCGATCGATGCCAAACGTGTTCGCGCAGCGCTATTGGAAGTCATGAAGCGGGGTGATTATCTCTCCGTGCATCTCAACCCCGACGACCGGCTGCATTCCCGCGGCTGCCGGATAAATTTGCGGGTCGACACTTTCAGCTTTTCCCATTTTACGGTTGTCGTTCTCACCGGGAATGGCACCGTTCAGTTTCTGTTCCCGATCGGCAATGACCCGGTCAAATGGGAGGCAGGCATCCCATGGAGAGTGCCGGTAAAGGTCAGCGCGCCGTTTGGCGCCGATTTCATCATCTTCATCGCCAGTGAAAAGCCGCTGCCGGAAATGCATCTCCGGCTAAAGCAGTTGAACGGCAAGCGTGAACCTCTGGCGCTCTATCTTGTGCTTAAGGAAATGCTGCGCGATGTCCGCTTCGAACTCGGAGTGAAGGGCATATTCACGGCTCGGAAAGGTGAACCATGCGGATCGTGACCGGAGCGCTTTTGTTCATTGCCGTCATGCTGTTTCACAGCCCGGCACGGGCGGAAAACCGGGCGCTTGTCATCGGCATCAATGCCTATCCGCAGATCACCGAAAATGGCGTCTCCGGCGTGAGGGATCTCAATGGCGCCGTCAAGGATGCAGAGCGGTTCGCGAAATTCCTGATCGGGAATTTCGGCTTTGCCGCCGGTCAGGTGAAACTGCTGATAGATGCGCAAGCCACACGGCGCGCCATCGAGCGCGAGTTCCAGGATTGGCTGATCGACGGCACCGGGCCCGGTGACCGTGCGGTTTTCTTTTTCGCCGGCCATGGCCTGCAGGTGAAGGACGTGAACGGAGACGAACCCAACAACGACCGGTTCGACGAGGCTTTGGCGCCGGCCGATACGGCTGGAGAACTGGGCC
>JADFHH010000253.1 GCA_022567275.1 Pseudomonadota bacterium
GGATACTGCGCGGCGCGCTCAGCGCCCATAACGGCATGGCGAGCTTCGCGCAAGCCGGTGTGGACAATCGGGAGTGAGCATCATGGCAGCGCTTGCCGACGATCTGCTTCGGGCCTTCGCCATACTGACCCGGTTGCCGGTCGCCGATAGGGGATCGGATGCGGCCGGGCGCTGTGTATGGGCTTTTCCGCTTGCCGGCGGCGTGGTTGGCGCGCTCGGCGCGGGGGTATTGTTTGCCGCCCACCAGGCCGGGCTTTATGGCTTGCTCGCCGCCGGGGTTGCGCTTGGCGCACAGATTTTCGTCACCGGCGCGTTGCATGAAGACGGGCTGGCGGATGTGGCCGACGGTTTTGGCGGCGGGCGGAACAAAGCGGACAAACTCAAAATCATGCGCGACAGCCGCATCGGCGTCTATGGGGTCATCGCGCTCATACTGGTGCTCGGGCTGCGCTGGAACGCCATCGCCGCGCTTGGGCTCGCCGAGGCCATAGTGGCTCTCATCGCCGCTGGCGTGCTCGGACGCCTGGCGATTGTGAGCCTGCCGGTATTGCTCGCCCCGGCGAGGCCATCGGGCTTTGGCGCGACCATCGCCAACCCGCCGGCCGCGGCGCTGGCGGGCGCGGTGCTGATCGGACTGGCGCTGACGCTGGCACTTCTGCCGCCCATACAGTGTGCCGCTATCAGTGCCGTCATGCTTGTGTGCGCGGTGGTGTTCGCGTGGCTCGCAAACAAACAGATCGGCGGCTATACAGGCGATGTGCTGGGCGCGTGCGAACAGTCATGTGAGACGGCGATTTTGTTGACCCTGGTGGCGATGGCATGAGCAGAAAAGGCAAACAGACGCTGATTCTCGGCGGCGCACGCTCCGGCAAGAGCGCGTATGCGGAACAGCTCGCTAAAGGCTGGAAGGGGGAGCGTATTTTTATCGCCACCGCCCAGGCCCATGATGAAGAAATGGCCGAGCGCATCAAGGCGCACCGCTTGCGGCGCGGGCAGGACTGGACGACGCGAGGCGCGGTGCTCGATCTCCCCGGGGCGCTGCGCGAAGCGGCGGGGAAAGACACATTCGTCCTTATCGATTGCCTGACCCTGTGGCTGACAAATGTGATTCTCTCGGAGGAAGATCACGAACGCGCGGTCTCCGATTTGCTCAATGCGCTCGCCGATGTGCCCGGAACCATCGCACTGGTGTCCAATGAAGTCGGCTCCGGCATCGTGCCCGGCAACGAGCTGGCGCGCTCTTTCCGCGATGCGGCGGGCAGGGCCAATCAGCGCGTCGCAAAAGAGGTCGATGAGGTGGTGCTGATCACCGCCGGGCTACCGCTTACGCTCAAGCCGTCCACCACATGATGCTGGCGAGCACCAAGAGCGCGGTGACGATATTGAGGCCTGTATTGTAGAGCCTGAGCCCCGCGTCAATATCTTCGCTGTTCAGTTTTGTCCTTCCCTCTCCCATCCAAGCCAAATCCACTTTTTCCCCGTCATAACTGCGCGGTCCGCCGAGCCTGACAGCAAGCGCGCCGGCGAGGGCCGATTCCGGCCACCCGGCATTGGGCGAGAGGTGTTTGCGCGCATCGCCGGCCATGGCGTGCGCCGCCCCGCGCCCGGTCATGCCAGAGGTGAGTGCGGCCGACAGCGCGATCAGCCAGCCGGTGAGCCTGGCGGCGGGCAGATTGACGAGATCGTCGGCCCGCGCCGCAGCCCAGCCGAATTCACGATATGCGCTTGATTTGTACCCGATCATGCTGTCGGCGGTATTGATCGCCTTGTACAGGGCGGCGCCTGGAAGCCCGGCGACGAGCAGCCAGAACAGCGGCGCCACGACCCCGTCGGACATGTTTTCCGCCAGACTCTCCAATGCGGCTTTTGCCACGCCGCTTTCATCGAGCTTTTGCGGGTCGCGCCCGGCAATATGGCGCACCGCCTCGCGCGCCGCCTCGATGCCGGCTTTGAGGGCATCCGCCACCGCGCGCACATGATCTTCAAGCGATTTCTGCGACAGCAGAATGCTCGCCAGCAGCGCTTCGCCGAGCCAGCCGCTTTCAACCCCGCGCAGCAGGAGCGTTAGCGGCACGGTCGCGGCGAGGGTGAGTGCGATGACAATGAGCAGCGCCAGAACTCCGCGCGGCTTGCGGGCGTTGCCGCTATTCAATGTCGCCTCCAGCCAGCCGATCACCGCGCCGATCCATTGCACCGGATGGCCGGCCCGCGCTTGCAGGCCAGTTGGATATCCGAACAGCCGGTCGATGAGCAGCGCCACCACGGCGATTGGCAGCGTAGCGGCGGCCAGCAGGAACGACGGAGCATCGAAATTCATTTCCGCAAACCTCAGCCGGCCCGAGCGATTTCGAGCAGCAGATCGAGATCGCAATAGCGTTCCATATGCGCGCCCAGGGCATCGAGGGTGGCGTCGATCATGGCGTCATAGGCAAAGCCGCCGTGATCGCCGGGGCCCAGTTTTTCAAGATAGGCGTTTCGGAAACCATCGGCGGAAAAAATGCCGTGCAGATAGGTGCCTTCAATGCGGCCATCGGGCGAGATGGCGCCCTCCGCGCGGCCCGAAATACTCGCGAATGGCCGGGCGCAATCGGGGCCTTTGCTGTGGCCGAGATGAATTTCATAAGCGGTCAGCTTCTCACCGCTTTGCGCATGCTGCGCGGTGACATTCTCAAGCGTTTTATCGCCGGTGAGCACCGTCTCGATGTCGAGCAGGCCAAGGCCCTCGACGCTGCCCGGCTCACCCTCGATACCTTCGGGATCATGCACCAGACGGCCAAGCATCTGATAACCGCCGCACAGCCCGAGCACATGGCCTCCGCGCCGCGCATGAGCGAATATGTCGATGTCCCAGCCCTGTTCACGCAAGAAGGCTAGATCGCCAATGGTGGATTTGGTGCCCGGCAGCAGGATCAAATCCGCGTCACCCGGCAAGGCTTGGCCCGGCTGCACCATTTCCACGCTCACATGGGGGCTGAGCCGCAACGGGTCGAGATCGTCGAAATTGGCGATGCGCGAGAGCCGGGGCACGGCGATTTTGATTTTTTCGCCTGTCGTGGTTTTGAAGTTATCGAGGATAAGCGCATCTTCCGCCGGCAGTTTCGCGGCATCGGCGAAATGGGGAATGACGCCGGCGCAAGGCCGCCCGGTGCGCTCTTCGAGCGTGCTAACCCCGCCTTCGAACAGTTTTCTGTCGCCGTGGAAATTATTCACAAGAAATCCCGCGATCCGTGCAGCGTCGTCAGTCGATATGACCTCAAACGTGCCGACGATGCTGGCGATGACGCCGCCGCGGTGAATATCGCCGGCCAGCACCACGGGCACATCAGCCGCGTGGGAAAACCCCATATTGGCGATGTCGTTTTCGCGCAGATTAATCTCCGCCGGGCTGCCCGCCCCTTCGATCAGCACCAGATCTGCCTCTGCGCGCAGATGCGCGAAGCTCTCCAATATCACAGGCAGGTAATCTCCACGCGTGCGCATAAACTCGCGCGCCGAGAGCGTCGCCACGCGCTTGCCGCGCACGATCACCTGCGCGCCCGTGTCGGTCTCGGGTTTTAGCAGCACCGGGTTCATATGCGTGGTTGGCGCGACTTTGCAGGCCCGCGCCTGAAGCGCCTGGGCGCGGCCGATTTCGCCGCCATCTTCCGTCACCGCGGCGTTGTTCGACATGTTTTGCGGCTTGAAGGGACGCACGGCGAGGCCGCGCGCGGTAAAGGCGCGCGCAAGGCCAGCGACGATCAGCGATTTGCCGACGCCGGAGCCGGTGCCCTGTATCATCAGCGCGGCGCTCATGGGGGGTGTTCCATATCGATGACGTGGGCGTATGAGCCCATCACATTGCCACGGCGCAAACCAATTTGCCCAAGCTTTTCGCCGGTCGAATTTTTCGCCTCGAACAGCGCCTCACCCTCGCCTTGCCAGTGCAGCGCCGAATGGTGAAATTCGTGACCGCGCAAATTTTGAGGCCAAGGCAGCGCGCCGGCGTGCGCAAGCGTTCTGTAACCGAGCTTCAG
>JADFHH010000254.1 GCA_022567275.1 Pseudomonadota bacterium
ACGCGGCTATCTGCGATACCTGTTCGTCGGAGTGAGTCCGTGCGTTTTTGGCGTAAGGCGTTAATCCAGAAACCGGACGGCGCTCTACTTTGTCAGCAGGCCATTTGGCGTCAACACCCATTGATTTGACCCCCTGTCCGTTTATCGCGGCAAATCTTTTTTGACTACCCCGCCGGTCCTGGTTTGACGACTGGTGGAGATGTGCCCCCCCAGGTACCTATTGATATATAGTGCTAATATGCACATGAGTATCTTTCCTTTCGTGTGAACGTACCCGCTCGCCGTAGGCATAGGCTTCAAGCGCCGCGGCATCCCCCTCAAGGTGCATTTGCACGGCCACACGGCTGAAAGTAAGCCATCCGCCTATCTTCCTGGCGATAGGGTACAGCGTCGCCCTCTCGCGCATACCGCGCTCTGACAAGCCGCACAGTTTTGCGGCTTCCGCCGTCCAGATTGCTTCCTCTTGAATGTAGGGGACAAGAACGCGGTTAGCGGTCATGGCGCTGCCCCCAGCTCCCAGATCGGCACCGTGCCCGGAGGCGTCGGCCATCGTGGCGCGGTAAGCCTGGCGCCATTCGCTCGGCGAATGACAGCCTTGTCCGGCAATAGCAAGGCAACGTCCCCGGCGAACATCGAAAGCGCCAGCCCCCTGCCTCGAATGTTTCCGAAAGGCGCAATCAGGTGTACGCCAAAGCAATCAAGGGTTGACCATCCAAGCGCGTGAGCCGTCCCGCCCCATGCCTTCAGGAAGCTACCAGCACCACGCACAGCGCCCGGCCATTTAACCTCTGGCCAGTCCCCAGGCGCGTCCATATTGGCTAGCCTGGAAACGCCTTCAACCCACTCGGAAGGCGGGGCAATATTCTCGGGTAATCCACACCGCCCCCCGGTTAGATATTTGATAATTGCAGGCTTGTTTTCACGTAGCTCAGAGACTAGAGAATCAGCGAGCGGCTCGCGGGCCGTCAGCTTTATTGTTCCACCCTCAACGCGGAGTCGCCCGCCTTGGTTTACGGCCTCATGGACAAGCCTGGATGCCGTGCTCATATCTTTGTTTCCGGCCAGTCAGAATTGTCGTTTTCAGGGTGATTTGACGAATATTGGCTACCTTCCCCCTTACAAACCGCCACCCCGTCACAATCGTTGTTTTTCAATGTGTTACCTGACTTTGAAACCGTAACCTCGTTTTCTGCGGTTACGGTTTGATTATGCTGTAAGCCATTGTTATCATTGATTAGTGACGGGGTTACGGTTTGGGTATGGGTATCCCCGCCATTTGCGTCTTTTCCGGGATCGACGTAGCGTGAGATGGCCTCGTTAAACTGATGCAAGTGATAGCCTTTGGCCGTGGTTCCACTGTCGAACTTGACAGTGCGAGGGAATATAAAGAACGGCTTCAGGAGTCGGGCCAGCGCCGCTTTCGTGATTGGCTTGCCATTCCTCCATTCGGGCCAAGGGCGATCTTCCATGTCGCCCAAATCCGATACGATCTGTTCCGATGAAAGGCGATCCGTGCGGTGGATTTTGTAGATATTCTCAATGTCCGCGAGCACCAGGACGCGAACGCTATCAGAACCATCTTCCCGCGCGTCCATAGACCGCCTTAGCGCCGCCCGTGCATCTTCGGGCCACTCGCCGCCGATGGCATCCGCGACGACCAACAATGGCCGCCAATTGTCCGCCAGCCGGTTAATAACGCCATGAGGTATTTCCGGCCTGTTACTGGCAAGCACGCCCTCCATGCCAGCGGACCACCGGGCGGCCTTGCGCGCCAGTATGGCGAACGCTTTCTCGGCGGGATCGCCAATATCGGCTAGTCGCTCGGCAGGCAATCTGCGGCACATCGAAATTTTGATCGACCTATCTTCCAGCGTGTCGGCGATGCGCCCGATGCCCGCTATCGCCATTGGTGCCCATGTGGAGAATTCGCGCGCCTCGTAATCATCGCCTACGGGAACGAGGCGCAGCACGTGGGCATCATCTCGGTTATGCGAAGAATTTAGAATGCCCCGCATGTCATCGTTGTCGCGTAAAAACGAGTCCGCTTCGTCTATCAACAAGCACGGCTGCACGTCTTCAATGACGCGGAAGATAACCGGAGCGGTCAGGTTCGCAGCCCGCAGCGGCTTGCAGACCATCTTGCCCAGCACGCCGTTCAGCAGGGTTGATTTTCCGCACCCCTTTTCCGGGCTGGTGATGAACAGCCTGGGCGATACCCGCCATGCGCCAAACACATGCGTGTGGAGTATCCAGAGCGTAACCACTTCGGCCCCGCCGTCCGGCAGCAGCACATAGCGTGAAATCGTGTCCCGCATTTCATTCGCCAGCGGTTCACCATCAACAGGCTCGCCCCACGGCTCGGGCGGGGAAATATCCACCGGCCTTCCCTGCCCCCTTGGCCCGCCATTCTTGGCCCGAACGTCTCGGACTGCCCGGTCCAGATCGGCTGCTGAAATGCCAAGCTCTTTTGCTTCCGCTTTCTTGCAAACTAAATAATCGGCCATATCCAACGCTGCCAGATACACAACCTTCGCGCGGAGATCGTCACCAGTGACGGGGTCGTCTGTCATCACCCGCTTAACGAAATCTTCTACCGTCATGCCGCGACCTCCGCCGCCGCATCGTTACGGTTTGTCAAAAGAACACCGTCAATCTTTGGGCTATCCGTCATTTCTGCGGCCCTCTTGGCGGTCAGATATTCTTGCCAATGCCCCCGCCATGAGCCGCCCTCAACGATATATTTGTGCTCTTCGCCACCCGGCTGAAGTTTGGCCCTTAGCTCCTCATCGGAAGCGTACCTGTTCCAATTATCGGTCTTCAGCCTCCGCATGGCATAGGACAGATTGCTCGCGGAATTGAAAAACACTATTTTGCAGCCGGGCGTCCATCCAGAGTCCCAATCCCACGCCGCTTCCGGTGTCTCTCGCCATTGGCGTTCTGTAATGCCTCTGGCGACGGCTATGACGGCCGTGCGGTGCTTCTTCCAGATGTGAGTCTCCGGCCAGACGCGCGCACATAAGTCCTGTGTGGTGAATGCGTTGTCCGGCTCCGCCGTGAAAGCCGCTAAAATGATTTCCTCGATATAAGCGCCCCCAACGGTCCCGGAATTGGACGCCTTGCCGTCGCGCTTGCGGTAAGCCCGCTGACGGCAGGCGGGCGAGCAATATTTGGCGTCTAATCGTTTCGGTATGAATTCTTCCCCGCAAGATTCACACTCGGGCACCGGCAGGGTTTCCAGCCACGCGCCTCTTCTCCAATTGTATCTGCTGCGATTCCGCGCATTTTGTGCTTTGCGCGCCTCCTCCTCCCTAGCCTTATTGCGCTCTATCCTTTTAGCCTGTTCCGCTTTGCAATCCGAACAGTAGTAATTGGTGTCCACATCGGCACATATTTCGCATGGGTAGGGTTTCTTCCAAGGTGCCTCGGGTTCAACGGGTGTTTGTTTTGAATATGTTCCGCTCGGCTCGGGTTCGGGCTTGGGTGCCGGAAACACGAATGGCTTAAGGAGTAGCAAGTCTTGCGTGACGCGCTTAGCTAAATCTCCCCGCACCTCCGGGTGTCGGTCTGGGTGCACTAATTGCAAAATATCATCGAGAAGATCGGACGTGATATCGGGCACATCGGCGGCCAGATCGCAGTTGAGATAGTCGGGAGCAAGCGCGGACGCCGCCCAACCATATCCGCCTACGGCCATCTTGAGCCGGTCCAGATCATTCCACCGCCCGCCCTCATTGAGATACATCCCCATGGCCTTGATGACGATACGGCCCCACTTGCGGCGCTTGGTGTGCTCCGCATTCCATGCACCAATGCAGATCGGGCACATGAGCGGACCGCCCTTGTCGCCATGCAGTGGCATCAAATAGCGGCGTTTGCCGCATTCCGTGCAGGCGTTCATGCCGCGCCCTCCCGGTCTCGGAAGAGCCAATCCATAACGTCACGCTCGTAGGCCATCTGCATGGCTTGGTGCGGCGTCACCAGGCGGTTGCGCAAGGCGGTGTCGATAAAGT
>JADFHH010000255.1 GCA_022567275.1 Pseudomonadota bacterium
CAAGGCGCAGCTCAAATCAGGACTTTTGATGAGCCTGGAAAGCTCCGGGTCGCGGGCCGAACAACTGGCCCGGCAAACGCTGGTATACGGCGCGCCGCTGGCGGTTAACGATATGGTGGAGAAGGTCGAGGCGGTAGACAAAGAAGCAGTGCGCGCGCTCGCGGGAAAGATTATAACTAACACAAGCGTGAGCGCCTCGGCTGTCGGACCGATGCCGGATCAGGCGGCTCTTGAGCGGCTCATGGACAAACACAATCCGTGCCCCGTAAGGGCGGCGGAGTAGGGGAGCGCGCGATCGAAATGGCGTTTCTTAGATCAATCTCGACGCCGGACACCGGCCCCGAGGTGCATGGGGACGGCGTCTCATTGCGTGTGCCGCAAATCTCTGACTATGCGGATTGGGCGGAACTTCGGGCCCAGAGCCGGGATTTCCTGACCCCATGGGAGCCGGCCTGGACCAGCTCCGAACTCACCCGCACCTCGTACCGCCGCAGGCTGAAATATTATGCGCGCGATATGCGCGAAGACCTGGGCTATGCGTTTTTCATGTTCGACAGCGAGAAAGACACCCTGCTGGGCGGTTTGACGCTCTCGAATGTGCGCCGCGGCGTCACCCATGCCTGCACGCTTGGTTACTGGGTTGGCGCTGTTCATTCCGGTCAGGGCAAAATGACGGCTGGCGTGAAAGCGGCCATACCGTTCGTTTTCGACACATTGCGTCTTCACCGTCTTGAAGCGGCATGCCTGCCGCGCAATGAAGCCTCCATAAAATTACTGGATCGGGTGGGCTTTACCCGTGAAGGATTGGCGCGCCGGTATTTGAAAATAAACGGCATCTGGCAAGACCATGTGACCTACGCTTTGCTTGAGGATGATGTCCGCCGCTGAAATAGTGTCAGGACGAGGATATACCGCGAAGGTGAGTATCAACATCCATACAGGCCGGTACCGGGCGTCCGCGCGCGGAGCTGCGCTGCTGTTCGCACTCGTAACGCTGCTGTTCGCAGGTTTTGGGCCGGCATTCGCGCTGCAGCCGATCCTGATCGATCCGGACAAGGACCGGATCGACATTACCGCGCGGGGTGAGCTTTATGAGGGCCGTGGAGACACATTGCAGATCGAAACGGTGCCCGGTCCCGACGGCATTGTCGGGCGGATGTCCGTGCAGGCGGCGACGGGGGGCACCGATCCGAACTGGATCGTCTTTGCGCTAAAAAACGGCACCGACAAGCCGATCGTCAGATGGCTCATCGCGCAACGCTACACCCTGGTGGGGTCATCGGTGTTCTGGCCGGATCTGGATTCGGGCCGCATCGCGGCGGTCACGCCATCCATCGGCTTTCGCCCCGAACGCATTGCCGACGACCGGGCCGATATTTTCCGTATGACTATTGAACCGGGCGCCGCCATCACATTCATCGCGGAAATGAGTTCGCTTCAGGTGGCGCGGCTGAACCTGTGGAAACCTGAAGCCTATGAGCGCAAGATCAATGACCGGATGCTGTTCAACGGCATATTGCTCGGCATTGTCGGTCTCTCGGCAATTTTTCTGACGGCTGTTTTCGCCGCCAATCACAAGTCGATCTTTCCCGCCGCGGCGCTCGTGGCCTGGACCGCACTGGCGCTGTTCTGTGTCGACTTTGGTTTCTGGCACAAACTGTTCAAGCTGAGTGTAGAAGACAATGCCGTATACCGGGCCGCGTCCGAGGCGGCGTTCGCCGCATCTCTTGTTGTGTTCCTGTATTGCTTCCTGAGGGTCAGGCTGTGGCATAACTGGATCAGGCTGGCGTTTGGCGCGTGGATACTCGCGCAAGTGGCTTTGATCGGGCTGACTTTCATCGATCCGCGCCTCGCTTCGGGGCTGGCCAGGGCCTCGCTGGCCGGAGTGAGCACCATGGGCGCGTTGTTGATCGCCTATCTGGCGCTCAGGGGCCAGGAGCGCGCCATGTCGCTTGTCCCCACATGGATGCTGCTGCTTGTGTGGGTGTTCGGTGCGGGACTTGTCGTTCTTGGTCAGCTCTCGGGTGAAATCATCGTGTCGGGCCTGCTCGCCGGTCTGGTTCTGCTGATCGTGCTGCTGGGCTTTACGGTGACGCAATATGCGTTTCGTGGCGGTACGCCATTATATGGCGGCCCTCCCGGTCAGATGCAGCTCAGATCGCTGGCGCTTGAAGGATCGGGGGGTGCGGTATGGCAATGGAACATGCGCCGCGGAGAACTCTCCGCCGGGGTGGAGGTCGAAGAAGCGCTCGGCCTTCCCGCCGGCAAGCTGGAGGGCTCTCTTGAGGAATGGCTCAGGGTTATCCATCCCGCGGACCGGGAGCGTTTCCGGCTGTTGCTGTGGTCGCTGCAGGAAAAAGGCGGCGGCGAGCTCAACACCGACATCCGTATGCGGCGCGCGGACGGTTCCTATCTTTGTTTTGAGTTGAGGGCGCACACGGTGGAAGGCGCGGCTTCCGATTCCGCGCAAAGATGCGTCGGTCTGATGCGGGATATTTCAGCACAAAAGCGGACACAGGAACGGCTGTTGCATGATGCGGTGCATGATAGCCTGACCGGACTGCCAAACCGCGAGCTGTTTCTGGATCGGCTGCGCGGCGCCGTCATGCGCGCGGAGGCAGGTCAGGGAAATCGCCCGACGGTGCTGTTTATCGATATCGATCGCTTCAAGAATGTGAACAAGAGCCTTGGGCTCGTTATCGGTGACAGCTTGCTGCTCACGGTCGCGCGGCGCTTGAGCCGTCATCTCAATCCGCAGGATAGCGTGGCGCGCATCGGCGGCGACCAGTTCGCCGTTCTGATCGTCTCGGACGCCGAGCCTAAGCATATCGCTCTTCTCTCGGAGCGTATCCGCCGCTCGCTGCGCTCTCCCATGCGGATCGCGGGCAAGGAGATCATTCTGACCGGTTCTATCGGCATCGCGATTTATGACGGCATGCAGGAAACCCATCAGGATATTCTCAAGGAGGCCGAGATCGCCATGTTCCGGGCCAAGCGGTCCGGCTCCGACAAGGTCGATATTTTCAAGGCCAGCATGCGCGGCGGCGAAGAAGGGCGGTTGCCGCTTGAAAGCGATCTGCACCGGGCAATCGAGCGCAAGCAGATCAAGGTGTTGTATCAGCCGATCACAAATCTGAGCCTCAACACGCTGTGCGGTTTCGAGGCGCTGATGCGTTGGGAGCACCCCAAACGCGGGCTGTTGAACCCTGATGAATTTATCCCGATTGCCGAGGAAACCGGACTGATCAGCGAATTGGGCGGGTTTGTTCTCGACCAGGCGCTCAATCAGGCCGCACGCTGGCAGAAGGCTTTGCCGAACGAACGCCCGCCGATTTTCGTTTCGGTCAATGTGTCCAGCAGGCAGTTATTCCGCAAGGATCTGTTGCAGCAAGTTCGCTCCATTCTGTCGCGCGGACGGGTGCAAAAGGGTACGTTGCGGCTCGAAATCACCGAATCCATGGTCATGGAGAATCCCGAGCAAGCAGTAGAAATCATGAAACTTTTGAAGGAGTTGGGCGCAGGACTCTCACTCGATGACTTCGGTACCGGCTATTCTTCGCTCAGCTATTTGCACCGCTTTCCGGTGGATACCATCAAGATCGACAAATCCTTCATCAGGGATGCCGCACGCGAGGGCGCGACGCCGGTCATCCTGCGCTCCATCGTGGCCATGTCGCACGAGCTGGGCAAAAAAGTCGTTGCCGAAGGCGTTGAAACCGCCAGCGATGCCGACTATCTGCGTTCGATTGGCTGCGAATTCGCGCAAGGCTTCTATTTTGGCGAACCGATGAGCGAAAAACAGGCAATGAGCCTGGTTTCCGCGCTCGCGAAAGCCCAGAAAAAGGCGGCAAGACGGCCAAGCGTGCGCCGTGCATCCGCACCGGCGTCCGCCGGCAGGGAAAAAACGGCCACGCGTCCCGCCGCGTCGGCGCAACCAATGCCCGCGCGCGGCGTGACTTCACCGCGCTAGGGCGATTCCGTCTTTGACG
>JADFHH010000256.1 GCA_022567275.1 Pseudomonadota bacterium
GTATTCGATATTCAAGATATATATGACGGATATGCCCATCTTTGAAATCAAAGGCGCCGCCGTTTACTTGAGCGATATGGCCTTTTTAATGGCCGGTTTGTATCTGGTCATGGCCTATAGCCGGGGGATACGGCCTTGGCCATTGTCGAATCCATTGAAAATAATGCTTTTTATGTTTATCCTCTATGGGCTATTTTCGTTGTTCAGAGGAGTTCTGCACTATGGCCCTCGCAGCGTGGCTGAAGCCAGAAAGAACCTGCTGTTCCTAACCTTTTCCCTCTACAGCGTTGTTGCCATCAGGAAACCGAGAGACCTGGAGCACCTGCTACGGCTTTATTACCACATCGCTTTGGGCGCGGCGGTGGCATCAATAATAATTATCTTTCAAAAATATGCCGCCACCGGTATTCTTGAGCGGATGTTTCCGGCTACGGTATCTATCTTGTTTGGATGTGGCCTAGCCATTGCATTGACTAGCAGGATGAAATTCCCCGGGTACAGCGTGCTGAAAAAGGCCAACCCGGTCGCAATTGCCGCCATCGTTTTCGCCCTAGTGCTTAATGGTCACCGGTCGGCCTGGGTGGGCACGGCCATGGCGTAGCGCAAGGCGCCGCCCTTTTCGAGCTTCCACTTGTCGATGAAATAGTCGTTGAAGGCGCGGCACAGGGCGACGCTCTCATCGGGGCCGGCCAGCGCCACCGCCAGCGCGCCGGCTTGCAAACTGGTGCACACCGCATAACGGATGCCGTGCGGTTCGATGTGATCGAATATCATATGATCGGGCGAGGAGCCGCCGGGCTTGCCCTCCGGCGTGGCCGCATCGGGACGGATGGCATGGCCGCCATTGGGCACCGCAAGGCGCGGCGGCAGCGAACCCAGACCGAGAGTTGCCCCCTTGGTCTCGAGCCGCTGACGCCAGGGCCGGTCGAGATAGGGGGTGAGGGAGTTTAACCCGTCGGCCAGCACCACATGGACATCGCAGTCGATGATCTCGCCGGCCAGCGGATCGGGTTTGGTGCGTGGCTTTTCTTGTTCGATGACGCTCATGATCGATCTCCTCGTTCCTTCATATCGATATGCACCCGGCCGTCACGCACTTCGACGCGGTAGGTGCGCAGCCGCAGGGCCAGGCCGGTAAACAGGCACTTGCCCGTTCGCAGGGAAAATTCATAGCCGTGCCACGGGCATCTGAGCACCTCACCCGCCATGCCAAAGACCAGCTCACCCGGTTCCGATGGCATCAGGGTTCCGCCCAGCGCGCCCTTGCAGATCGCCCCGCCGCGGTGCGGGCAGCGATTGGCGATGGCGTAAATTTCGCCATTGGCGCCCCTGACAACGCCAATTTCATGCCGTCCCTCGCGCACCATATGAACCGCGCCGCAGGGGAAATCCTCAATGGGACCGGCATCCATGACGTCTTGCGGCAAGTTCTCACCCCTTGAGTTGTCTCATTAAAGAATACCCCGTGCACGCCCGCCAGCCAAGGCGCGAACATCATTCGACCAACTGGGCGCTTGAAGCGCGTGCGCCACATCGCCATAATGCGCCCGCAGCACCGACATCTGTTGGAGGGAGGAAAACCATGTCCGGCAGCAAAACCTACGACGTCCCTTCCGAATGGGAGAAACAGGCGTTTATCGACAATGACAAATATCTTGAAATGTACCAGCAATCGGTCGACGACCCGGACGGTTTCTGGGGTGAACAAGCCAAGCGTGTCGACTGGATAAAGCCCTTCACGCGCGTCAAGAACACGTCCTTCGACTACGATAATGTCTCGATCAAATGGTACGAGGACGGCGAGTTGAATGTGTGCGCCAACTGCGTCGACCGGCATCTGGAAAAACGCGGCGATCAAACAGCGATCATCTGGGAAGGGGATGATCCATCCGACGACAAGCACATCACCTATCATGAGCTGCACGAACATGTCTGCCGGCTCGCCAACGCGATGAAAAGCCTCGGCGTCAGCAAGGGCGACCGCGTCACCATTTACATGCCGATGATCCCCGAAGCCACATACGCCATGCTCGCCTGCGCGCGGATCGGCGCCATCCATTCGGTGGTGTTCGGCGGCTTCTCGCCCGACGCGCTGGCCGGACGTATCGAGGACTGCAAATCGAATTTCGTCATCACCGCCGATGAAGGTATTCGCGGCGGCAGGCCGGTGCCGCTCAAGGCCAATACCGACGCGGCCATCGAAATCGCCGAAAAACAAGGCGCGCAAGTCGATCATGTGATCGTGATCAGGCGCACCGGTAGCGACGTCAACATGCAGGACGGGCGCGACGTCTGGTATCATGACGTGACCCAGGCCGCTTCTACCGATTGCCCTGTCGAGCCGATGAATGCGGAAGACCCGCTGTTCATCCTCTATACCTCGGGCTCGACCGGCAAGCCGAAGGGCGTTTTGCACACCACCGGCGGCTATCTGGTCTTTGTGGCGATAACCCATCAATATATTTTCGACTATCACGACGGCGATATCTTCTGGTGCACCGCCGACGTCGGCTGGGTCACGGGCCACAGCTATATCGTTTACGGGCCGCTCGCCAACGGCGCCACCACCCTGATGTTCGAAGGCGTGCCCAACTATCCCGACGCCTCGCGCTTCTGGCAGGTGTGCGACAAGCACAAGGTGAACATTTTTTACACCGCGCCCACCGCGCTGCGGGCGCTGATGGGGGCGGGCAACGATTTCGTCACAAAAACCTCGCGCAAATCCATAAAGCTGCTCGGCACGGTCGGCGAGCCGATCAACCCGGAAGCCTGGGAGTGGTATTATCATGTGGTCGGCGAGGGCCGTTGTCCGATCGTCGATACCTGGTGGCAGACCGAAACCGGCGGCATTTTGATCACGCCATTACCCGGCGCGACCACGCTCAAGCCCGGTTCCGCCACCCGTCCCTTCTTCGGCATAAAACCGCAACTGGTGGATGGCGAGGGCAATGTGCTGGAGGGCGAGGCTTCGGGAAATCTGTGTATCGTCGATTCCTGGCCGGGGCAGATGCGCTCGCTCTATGGCGATCACGACCGCTTTGTAAAAACTTATTTCGCCACCTATAAGGGCAAATATTTCACCGGCGACGGCTGCAAGCGCGACGCCGACGGGTTTTACTGGATCACCGGCCGCGTCGACGATGTCATCAACGTGTCCGGCCACCGCATGGGAACCGCGGAAGTGGAAAGCGCGCTGGTGGCGCATCCAAAGGTGTCGGAAGCCGCCGTGGTCGGCTACCCGCACGCTATCAAGGGCCAGGGCATCTATTGCTATGTCACGCTGATGGCCGGCGAGGAGGGCGACGATGAGCTGCATGGCGAGTTGAAGCTCTGGGTGCGCAAGGAAATCGGCGCCTTCGCCACGCCGGATTTGATTCAGTTCGCGCCCGGCCTGCCAAAAACCCGCTCGGGAAAAATCATGCGCCGTATCCTGCGCAAAATCGCCGAGGACGATTTCTCCAACCTCGGCGACACCTCGACGCTGGCTGAACCCGCGGTGGTCGAGGATCTGATCGAGAACCGGCAGAACCGGTAGGGTTTAGCGGTAAACGGAAAAAACGGGCGCGGGCTGGCAAAACACCCCGTGCCTTTTTGAGTCCGGATATGGCTTTAATCCAGCCCCGTCATGGTCTCGGCGATGGCGGTGAAGGCGGCGGCCCAGGCGTCCTCGATGTCCGACGACCAATGCGCGCCGAGACTTTGTTTCAAGGTCCACAACAGCGCCTCGCCAGCCGCGCCATAGTGGAATTCCTCGATGCCAAAACCGCGATATTTGACGCCCAGCAGCTTCAGGGCCGGAGAAATCCGCTCGAACCGGTCGAGCGACGCCACGGCCAGGGCAAGCGCACTCAGCAATTGCCGGCTGTGTTCGTCCGCATCGCCGCCAAGCATAGGCCCTAACTTGGGCTCGATTTCGAGCAGGCGGCGGAAAAACAGCGTGGCGACGAGATCGCCGGCCGGTTCGATCAAGGCGTAACTCGTTT
>JADFHH010000257.1 GCA_022567275.1 Pseudomonadota bacterium
AGTGCGCGGCCTGAAAATGTATTTCCCGGTGACCGAGGGCGCGCTAATTCCCAGAGTCGTCGCCCATGTGAAAGCGGTCGATGGCATCTCCTTCAACATTATGAGGGGCGAGACGCTGGGTCTGGTGGGAGAGTCCGGTTGCGGCAAGACGACGACCGGGCGCTGCATTCTCCAGCTTGAAAAGGCAACCGCCGGAGACATCATTTATGACGGCGTGAACCTGAACGAGCTGAACCAGAAGGAACTGCGTCCCCTGCGCCAGCGCATCCAGGTGATTTTCCAGGACCCCTTTTCATCGCTCAATCCGCGCATGAAAATCGGCGCGATCATTGCCGAACCGATGCTGGTGCACAAAACCGAGCCCGACAAGGCGGCGCGCAATGCGCGGGTTCGCGATCTGCTGGAAGTCTGCGGCCTGAATCCGAAATTCGCCGACCGCTATCCGCACGAGATGAGCGGCGGCCAGCGCCAGCGCGTCGGCATTGCCCGTGCCTTATCGGTCCGGCCGGAATTCATCATTTGCGACGAAGCGGTCTCCGCGCTGGACGTGTCGATCCAGGCGCAGGTCATCAATCTGCTGGAAGATTTGCGCGACGAGTTCAACCTCACCTATTTGTTCATCGCCCATGATCTCTCCGTCGTGCGTCATTTGTGTCATCGCGTGGCGGTGATGTATCTCGGCTCCATTGTCGAGCTGGCCGATTGCGATGAGTTGTATGACAATCCGCTTCATCCCTATACGCAGGCGCTGCTAAATTCCGTTCCGATTCCCGATCCCTCGATCGAGGAAAAGCGCGCGCATCAGGTCATCAAGGGCGAGATTCCGAGCCCGATCAATCCGCCGAGCGGGTGTGTGTTTCATCCGCGCTGTCCGATTGCGGTTGATACGTGCAAGATAAATGTGCCAGTATTCAGAGAGGTCAGGCCGGGTCATTGGGCGGCCTGTTCGGAAATCTGAATTGCCCCCTCTTAGAAGGGGCAGATGCGTTGTGAGAACACGCCTAAAGTTCTCAATATTGTAAAGGGAGGAATAATATGAAATTCCCACGTTTGAAACTCGCCATACCGTTGGCGGCGGGGCTTGCCCTGTCGTTCGGCATGGCCGGCACGGCGCAGGCCATAAAGAAGGGCGGAGTGCTCACCTTCGTTGTCGGCTCCAAGATCCCGTCCTACGACCTGCACATTGAAACCACGTTCGGCGTGATCCATCCGATCCGGCCATTTTACAGCCTGCTGATCCGGATCAATCCGGACAACCCGTCCTCGCCGACAGATTTTATCTGCGATATATGCGAAGGCGCGGTGCCTAAGGGTACGGACGGCTTCAAGACATACACCTTCAATATCCGCAAGGGCGTGAAGTTCCACGACGGAACGCCGCTTACGGCCCATGACGTCGTCGCCACTTACAACAAGATCATCTTCCCGCCCAAGGGCATTCCCAGTGCGCGCAAAGCGTTCTTCAAGATGGTCAAATCGATTACGGCGCCGGACGATTTCACGGTCGTCTTTAAGCTGGATTTCCCGTCCGGTTCGTTCATTCCGGCGGTGGCGACGCCGTTCAACATTATCGTGTCCAAGAAGGATCTCGATACCTATGGTTATGAGTGGCACAAGAAGAACATCAACGGCACCGGCGCTTTCAAGTTCAAGGAGCATCAGCCGGGTTCGTTCGTCGAAGGCGTGAGATACGAAGGCTATCATCACAAGGGCAAACCTTATCTGGATGGTTTCAAGGCGATTGCCGCACCGAAGATGGCGGTTCGTTTGCAAGCCATTCGCGGCGACCGCGCGGCCATCGAGTTCCGCGGCTTCCCGCCGAGGGCGCGCGACGATCTGGTGAAGGCTTTGGGCGACAAGATCACGGTTCAGGAAAGCGACTGGAACTGTGCGCTGTTCATTACCCCGAACCACAAGGTGAAGCCGTTCGACGACGTGCGCGTCCGCAAGGCGTTGTTCCTGGCAGTCGACAAGTGGGCCGGATCGAAATATCTGTCGCAGATCGCGATCGTGAAGACGGTCGGCGGCATCGTGTTCCCGGGTCATCCGCTTGCGGCGACCAAGGAAGAACTGGTCAAGCTCGTCGGCTATGACCCGGACATCAAGAAGAGCCGCGCCGAAGCCCGCCGTCTGCTGAAAGAAGCAGGGCATGAAAACCTTGAGTTCACATTCGTCAATCGCGGCGTCGACCAGCCCTACAAGGTTGTCGGCACATGGTTGATCGACCAGTGGAAGAAGGTCGGCATGAAAGTCACCCAGAAAGTGTTGCCGACTTCGCCGTTTTACGACTCTCTGCGCAAGAAAAAAACCTTCGATGTCTCCATGGACTTCAACTGCCAGAGCGTCATCAACCCGATCGCCGACGTCTCCAAGTTCCTCGGTTCCGCGGGTAACAATTACGCCTCGTACGACGATCCGGTGCTGGAGAAGCTTTACGACCAGATGCTTCGGGCCGGAACCGAAAAAGAGCAGCGTGTGATCATGCGCAAGTTCGAGAAGCGTGCATTGTCGGACGAGGCCCACATGGCGGTTACGCTGTGGTGGTACAAGATCAATCCCCATCGCTCCTATGTGAAGGGATGGAAGATTGCTCCCAGTCACTATCTGAACCAGTCTCTTGACCAGATTTGGCTCGACAAGTAGCGTTGGCTGACACCGGCACACTACTCCACCGCCCGGAGGGACCATCCCTCCGGGCGGTGACACCGCGAACTAAGGTGGAGTGACGCTATGTGGCAATACATACTTAAGCGTATATTATTGATGATCCCGACCCTCCTCGGGGCCGCGGTCGTCGTTTTTTTCCTTTTACGCCTTATTCCCGGCGACTTGTGCGAGGTGCGCCTCGCCGGCACCGGACTTTATGTCGACCAGGCGGAGATCGAACTGTGTCAACTGAAACTGGGACTGCACGATCCGTTATACGTTCAGTTCTGGCGGTTCATTTCCGGCTTCGTGGTTTTCGACTTCGGCGAATCCATGTGGACCGGCCGCGCGATCTCCTATGAGATCGGCCTGCGGTTCGAATTGTCCCTGCAAGTGGCCATCATGGCGACGGTTACCGGTATTTTGATCGCCATTCCGCTCGGCACCATCTCGGCCATCAAGCAAAACACCTGGATCGATTATGCCGTCCGCACCTTCTCGATCGCCGGGATTGCGATACCCTCTTTCTGGCTCGGCATCATGATCATCTTAGGACTGCTAATCACAACGCAGGCCTGGTTCGGCACGCCGTGGATGCCGCCGATTACATATGTGCCCATATGGGTCGACCCATGGACGAATCTGTCGCAGCTTATCTGGCCCGCTGTGGCGACGGGCTACCGCTATTCCGCGGTGGCCACGCGCATGACCCGATCGGCGCTGCTCGAAGTTTTGCGCGAGGACTATATCCGTACCGCGCGCGCCAAGGGCCTGCTGGAGAAGATCATCATCAACCGGCATGCCATCAAAAACTCCATGCTTCCGGTGGTCACCATCATCGGTATCGAATTTGCTTTTCTGATGGGCGGGCTGGTGGTCACCGAGCAGGTCTTCAACCTCAACGGTCTCGGCAAACTGTTCGTTGAGTCCGTGTTGCAACAGGATTTCACCCTGACCCAGGCCCTGGTGATGCTCGTGGTCACTATCGCTGTGCTTACCAACTTCGTCGTCGATATCGCCTATGCGTGGCTCGATCCGCGCATCAGATACGCTTAAGGTCCGGACCCTAAAGGAAGCCGCCCATGGTTATGGCATCGCAAACGCGCGTCGAAGACCAACTCGAGGAGCTGGCGGAAAAGAAATCGTTTCTTGCTTTCGCCGCTGAGTTCACCCGCAAGCAGCCGCTGGGGACGGCTGGCATGATTATTGTTTTCGTCATGTTGTTCGCTTCGTTCTTCGCGACGGTTCTGACGCCCTACGACCCGGAGTCCAATGATTTCGCGAACATGCTCACCGCG
>JADFHH010000258.1 GCA_022567275.1 Pseudomonadota bacterium
ATCAGATTCATACGGGCGATCTGCAGCCCGAGGACCGGATTCCGTCCGAACACCAGCTCTCCAAGCAATACCAAGTGTCCAGACTGACGGTGCAACGCGCCATCCGGGAGCTGGTCTCCCATGGGCTGCTGCGGCGCGTGCAGGGGTCGGGCACGTTCGTCACGAACTTCAGGCATCGGTTTTCGTTAATCGAGGTGCGCGATGTCGTTGAAGAAATCCGTCGGCTGGGCGGGGAGCCGACGACGGAGGTACTGCTGCACAGACGCTTCACGCCGCCTGAGGACATTCAAGAGCTCCTCGAGATCGAGCCTGAGACAGACGTGTTTCATGTGGCATTGGTGCAGAGCATGGACGACGAGCCAGTGGCCTACGAAGAGCGCTTTGCCATTGTGGATGTCTACCCGGACTTTCTGGACCAGGATTTCAGCAAACATAGTGTCTTTGACTACCTCGCCAGCCGCTCGGTCCTTGAAGATATAGAGAACGTGGTATCCGCCGTCCTGGCGGACAAACGCATGGCCATCATGCTGGATGTTAATCAGGCGGAAGCCTGCGTCCGTGTGCGGCGCCGCAATTGGTACAAGGGACAGTGCGTGACGCTGACGCGCATCACTTACGCGGGCACCCGACAGGTTCTGGCCAGCCGCTACCGCCCTTACGAGATTCAAAAGGAACGTTAACGTGAAGACGCAAACGTCCTATGATGCCGTCGTTATCGGCGCTGGCCACAACGGGCTCACCTGCGGCGCCTACCTCGCCAAGGCCGGACTCCGGACCCTGGTACTTGAACGACGCCACATCATCGGCGGCGCTGCAGTCACCGAGGAAATACATCCCGGCTTCAAGGTCAGCCGGTTCTCATACATCATGGGGCATTTGCACCCCAAGGTCATCGATGAGCTGGAGCTCGGTCGGTTTGGCCTGGAGCATTTGAAGGTGCCCGATGTTATCTACCCGCTGTATGGCGACGACTGCATCACGTTTACATCGGACCAGAAACGCAACCTTGAACAGATTGCCCGTTTTTCGAAGCGGGATGCGGCGAACTATCCGGATTTCTTCGCGGCGATGACGGGAGCCATCCGCATCATGCGGGAGCTTCTTTTGCAGACGCCCATCGATCCGGCCAAACGCACCTGGAGCACCGCCAAGGAAGGACTGCGTCTGCTGTGGCGGCACCGAAAAATCGGCAACCAGTTCTACCAGTTGATGGACGCGCTGACCATGAGCGCCTACGACTATGTCGCAGATTGGTTTGAATCGGACGTCGTCCGCGCAACGCTCTGCTATTGGGCCACGATCGGGGCAGATTCCAGTCCCCGCAGCGGCGGCACCGCTTATTCCATTCTGTTCCATCTGGTTGGCGAGAACGGCATGGGCTTTGCGCGAGGCGGTATGGGCGCGATAAGCCAGGCGATTGCCCGCTCCGGACAACAATATGGCATGGAGGTGAAAACCGACTCACCGGTTGCCGAGATCATCATTAACAACGGCCGGGCACAAGGCGTCCGGCTGGAGAATGGCGACGAGTACCGCAGTCGCCTGGTGGCCTCTAACGTGGCGGCCCACATCACATTTGGTGACTTCGTCGACCAGGACGAGCTGCCGTCCAAATTCAAGGAAGACCTGCGCCGGTTTCGCGCCAAGGGCAGCGCTTTCAAGATCAACCTCGCCGTTGACCGCCCGCCGCAGTATCGGGGTTTTGATCCTGTCGTCGCCGGTGTGGAGTTGCCGTCGTACGCCCACATCGGACCAACGACGGACTACCTGGAACGCGCCTTCGACGACGCCAAATATGGCGGCTACTCGAAGCAGCCGTTCGTGTCCTGCATCACGCCGAGCCTGATCGACGACAGCCTCGCTCCTGCTGGCAAACATGTTGTGACGCTATGCGGTGGTCTCGCCCCGTATGAACTTAAAGGCGCGTCCTGGGAGGACGAGAAAGACAAATTTGTCCAAATCGTACTCGATACCATGGATGAGTTCGCACCGGGTTTCTCCGACAGCATCATCGCCATGGACGCGTTGATGCCTCCCGACATTGAACGCATTCTGAACATGCCCGGTGGCCACCAGTTGCACGGCGATTGCGCCGTCGATCAGCTGTTCATGATGCGCCCGGTTCCTGGGTATGCGGACTATCGATCCCCTATCCGGCACCTGTATCAGTGCGGCGCCTCAACCCATCCGGGTGGCGCGGTGTCCGCCGTCCCCGGCCACAACGCAGCACGGGAAATACTCAAGGACTGGAAGCGACGTAAACCCCGTTGACACCCGGTTCTTCTCCAGACCGGAGCAGGTACTTGCGAATGGGGACGGCTTTCGATTATAACTTGTATTTACAAATACGCTTAAAGCGAATCGCGACGGTGACAAGGAGAATGGCATGCCTTTCTTGACGGGAATCAGCGACGAGATGGTCGTCGCCGATATCTTCAACTGGAGCCCCGAGGCGGGTCGATGCATCAGCGAATGGCATCAAATTGTCTTGCGCGGCGATTCGCCGCTCAGCGTGGCGGAGCGCGAACTAATCGGAGCCTATACCTCGGGTGTGAATTCCTGCGATTTGTGTTACGGCGTTCACAAACTTGTCGCTGTGAAACTTGGTATTGAAGAGGGCATGTTGGAGGCACTGATCGATGATATTGATACCGCTCCGGTTGACGAAAAACTAAAACCGCTATTGCGCTACGCGAGAAAGCTCACGCTGGAACCCGCGAAGATGGTTCGCGCCGACGCCCAGGCAGTGTTCGACGCAGGCTGGAGTGAACAAGCCCTGCATGATGCAATCAACGTCATTTGCATGTCTAACTTTATGGTTCGGATTGTACTGGGACATGGCGGCACCGAGGGCGATATAGAGCCGCACTTTGAAGCCGCAGCGGATTTCCTCACCAACACAGGTTACGTCGCCGACGGCGCACCTTAACAACACAAACTCGAGGCTTAATCATGACCTTTGAAGCAACGGCAGCAGTACTGAACGAGCAAGGCGGTTCGTTCGAGCTAAAAACAGTCACTCTGGACGATTTGCAAGCGGACGAATTGTTGATCCGCGTGCAGGCATCCGGCATTTGTCATACGGATATTGCTGCCCAGGGTATGATGACCATGCCTGTCGTTCTCGGACATGAGGGTATGGGCATCGTTGAGCAGATCGGTAGTGGTGCCGAAAGTATAAAAGTAGGCGATCGTGTCATTGCCTCCTACGGTTTTTGCAATTCTTGTCCTCGGTGTCACGAGGGTAGGCCCTTTATCTGCGATAAAAGCGTGCAAACTAATTTTGGCGGCACGAGGATCGATGGTTCCCACACAACGAAACTGGACGGAGCAGAAATCACGGCGTCCTTTTTTCAACAATCGTCATTTGCGTCCCACTTCATCACCAGCGTCTACCATGTGGTACGGGTGGAAAACAGCATTGAATCGAGCCTGCTGGCCCCCTTGGGATGCGGCATCATGACCGGTGCGGGGGCGATCCTGAACACGCTAAAAGTAGGCGCCATGGACAGCCTTGTGGTGTTTGGCGCCGGCACTGTTGGCTTGAGCGCGATCATGGCAGCGCGGCTTGCCGGCGCCACCCCCATCATCGCGGTGGATATAAACCGTGAGCGGCTGGACCTGGCACTGGAACTCGGCGCCACCCATGCGCTCGATGCGAACGAAGGGGACATACCAGAGCGCGTCAATGAGATCTGTCCACGCGGCGTTCGGTTTAGTTTCGAAACATCCGGAGTAGACCAGGCATTGGATGATGCGATCGAATCCTTGGGCATGGGCGGCATATGCGGGATAGTGACGGTGCCGCACTATGGAGAGAAGTACCCTTTTACGCCGTTTGGTATATTCGTCAAAGGAGCGGCCCTGCAAGGCATATTTTTTGGCTCGGCTGTACCGAACAAGTTCTTACCGCAAATCATTGAGTTCC
>JADFHH010000259.1 GCA_022567275.1 Pseudomonadota bacterium
GGGGTGCTCGCTCATCGCCTTGCCCCACGGTGGTATTGCCAACGACGCCGGCGGGGTGTATAGGTAAGGAGTACTGACCTTTTTATTGTCTTTGAACCGCCGCGCAATCTCTCCCCCCGCGCGGCGTTTCTTTGTCTACCAGGTGGATAATGCCTGCCCGGTTCGGTTGTTTGCCTTCTGCGGTTAGCCACACATCGAAAAACACTATGGAATTCAACGGGACGGTTCCGGTGGGTTAGCCACGGTAACTTATTGATTTCGTTTAATTTGGGTAGTCTGGTTGCGTCTGGCCGGCTCAGCATGGCGAGAAATCCGCCCTCGATCGGTTTACGACACACCTGCCCGTTTTCGACATTCACAATTTCTCCGAACTGGCCATATTGGTGCGCGAACGAAGCTCGCGCGCGGATCCTTTACTGCTGCCGCTGGGCAAAATATTCGCCCCCGGAGAACAGGACGAGGAAGACCCGCTGCTCGAAACGCGGGTCAGGGGCAGCGTCGCCACCGATGCAACCCAGCCCGTGTTGAATGGCACGCTTTGCGTCCGCGGGCGCACCGTGCCGGCAGGTCCGTTTCCGCTGGCTCTAGCAGAGGACGAAAGCCTGTTACAGCCGGACTCCTCGGGCTATCTCGATACCGGTATCGGCTGCGTGGTGGACGAAACCGATGGCGGGAAATTCCGCTGCCAGAAGAGCGAGGATCTGATCTATCATGGCGGCGCGGTAATCGCTGCGCGCGAATTGGATGAACTCTATGCGCAGTTTCCAGAATTTCTCGACGCCGCCGCTTTCGTGCTGAGCGACGCGGTCATCGGCGAGCGCATCTTCGCCGCTGTCGTGCCGCGCCCGGAACTTTCCCCTTCCCTCGCCCGCCTCAAGCAGTTCCTGGCCGAAAAGAGAGTCGCGCCCTACAAGACCCCCGACCAGCTGGTGATCGTGAAATCGATTCCCAGAAATGAAGAAGGGGTGGTTCAACGCGACCGGATTTTGGGGAATATCTAGCCCTTATGGCTGTTCGGGCAGGTCAGTGCCGCATGGTTTATGAAATCTTAAGCCAATCTGGCCGACACTGTCAGGTGAAGGTGTAACTTCGCACCGGTCATAAGGATATAAGACTCATGCAAGGCTCAGCACGCGTCCTGATCGTCGGCAAGGACCCCAGCAGCGACAAGGAAATGGCAAAGACGCTAGCCGATGGCGGCTTTGAGTGCACGATCGGCGACATCGCCCAAAGTGCCGCGGAATTGTGCGGATCGCGCAGACCCGATGTCGTTGTACTCAATATGCAATCCAAGCGTGCGCGCAGCGCGCCGAAAACATTCCTGGCGCTCGCCAAAGCGCTCAGGCAAAGCTCCCTTTCCAACTATATGCGCGTGATGCTGGTCGGGACCGACAAGAGCATGGAACTTGCCGACGCGGCGGCCGATATCGACGATCTTCTCATCGGCCCTGTGAACCCCGCACAAATTCGCCACCGGCTGCACGCCCTGGTCCGCCTGAACACGATTCATGAAGAACTGGTCCGGCGAATGAACACGTCCGCCAAATACGGGCTCGAAGCGCCCGCACCCGTCTCCCAGCCGAGCGATATCGGCCATGCCACCATACTTGTGCTGGGCGACCCGGCGCAGTTCGCCACGATTGAAAATGCGCTCGCCAAACAGGCCACGCTGATCGGCGCTCTGAGCGAGTCGACCGCACTGGACTATCTGACCCGGCGCGATTTCGACGCGGTGTTGATCAATGCAGCCGGGGGAATCGAACCGCACATCGAATTCGCCGAGCAAGTCCGATATCATTCGCGGCTGTTCAACCTGCCGATTGTCGTGCTCGCCGAGCGCGATGAGATTGCCAAATGCGAACAGGTCTTTGAGTCCGGCATCACCGACGTGATCGCGAAACCATACTCCGGCGCTGAGCTGAAGATCCGGATCGACCTTCTGGTGCGGGAATTGCGCTTCCGCTGCTCGCTCAAGACAATCTATCAGCAGGCCAAGCACCTGGCCACCAGCGACGCGCTGACCGGCCTTTACAGCCGGGGTTTCGCGCTGGAGCATATCTCAGCGATGGTGAAGGACGCGGGCAAAACCAGCCAGGGTTTTTCCATCGCCAACCTCAGCATAACCAATATAGAGGAAATCAACGAGACACTTGGCTATGCAGCCGGAGACCGGATCATCAGGCAGATCGGCGAGGTTATCGGCTTGCTGGTCCGGGGCGAGGATATGGCGGCCCGCTATTCCGGTTCCAAATTCCTGCTCGCGCTGCCCGATACACCGGTTGAAAGCGCTCATGTCGCCATCATGAGAATCACTGGCGTTGTCGCGCATACCGAATTCGTCGTGGAAGATCATAACGCCCCCGTCGCGGTCCGGCTGGACGCACAATTGGCGGGATTCGAGGACGGCGACACGGCGAAATCACTCATCGCGCGCAGCCGCACCGTCACCCTCAAGGCCGCGGCCTGAGACGCACGCTTAGTTCATGACTTTCCTCTGGAAAGCCGTGTAATATAGTGCAATGCGTGAAAGGGATGTTCTGACCATCGATGTCATCTCGGACGTGATGTGTCCGTGGTGCTATATCGGCAAACGCCGGCTCGAACGGGCGCAGGTATTGGCGCGCGATGTCGAACCGGTGATCCGCTGGCGTCCGTTTCAGCTCGACGCAACCATCCCTCCTGAAGGCATGGACCGGCAGGACTATCTCGACAAGAAATTCGGCCGCGACAGGGCCGCCGGTATGTACACCCAAATTATGGAAACCGGAGCAGCGGAAGGCATCGCGTTCGCATTCGACCGCATTACCAAATCTCCCAACACCATCAATGCACACCGCCTGATCCGCTGGGCCGAAGTGGGCGACCAGCAGGATTGTGTGGTGGAACGGCTGTTCGAGCTTTATTTCACCGAAGGCGAAGACATTGGCGAGAGTTCCGTGTTGCTGGAGGCCGCGCGCGAGGCGGACATGGATGTGGAGCTGGTGGCGGAAGTGCTGGACACCGGCAAGGATGTGGACGAGGTCCAGAAAGAGATCGCGCTGGCCCATGAACTCGGCGTGCAGGGTGTGCCCACATTCGTCCTCGACCAAACGCATATTCTGGTTGGGGCGCAGCGCGCCGAAGTGCTGGCGGATGCAATGGTGCAGATTTCCGAAGAACCGACGTTCGGTGACGAAGATGGATTAGGTTAGGGTCAGGACTCAATCTTGCAGTGAGCATAAAAGGATATGCTTTGAGGTGAGAATAAAATAATATGGCTCTGATTTCTATTGATCTGAGGAAAATGGCCAATGCCGGATGATGAAGAATTAGAGCTAAAGTGGCTTGTAAAGTATAGGTCGGAAACACAGGAAATAGCTTTAAAGACTCTGAAAATCGTCCGCATCGTTCGGAAGTAATTGCTCACCCCCCCCGGCTCACACCACCGCGATGACGGACCGGCCTTTGAGGCATGCGCGGATGGCGTCGAGGGCGTTAAGGCCGTTTAGGGCGCCGGTGGCGATGACGGAGCAGATGTCGGCATAGACTTGCGCGCCCCACACCGAGCGGAAGCCGCCTGTCACCTTGCGGAAGATCACCGACGGGCGCAACAGGCGCTCCGATACGTTGTTGGTCGCCGGCACGTCGCGACGGGGGACGAACACGAACAACTTGTCCCTGGCCCTCTCCATGGCGTTCCTGAGCTTGCGGCCCGCCACGGTGTCGGGCTGGCGCGCGAGCAGCCGGTCGAGGCGCCTTTTCAGGTCGCGGCTGTAGGCCGCAAGCGTGGAATCGGCCAGCTTGCGGGCCGCGCCGGGGTGTCCCTTGCGCCGCTTCTTGCTGGGCTTTTCCGGCCGGTTTTCCTTCCGGCCCCGGGAAGGGGCACCGAGGAGTTGTTCGGGGTCTTGGGCGGCGCATCGAGCCGCGCTTCGCGTTCGGCGA
>JADFHH010000260.1 GCA_022567275.1 Pseudomonadota bacterium
CGTCCGGGAATACTTTCGCGGACCATTGGGTGTACGATCCCGCCATGGACCGCTGGAACAGCAAGCCGGCGATGCCGAGCGCGCGCCACGGTCTCGATTCCGCCGCCGATGATGCAAGCTGGTACGCCGTTGGCGGCGGTACAGGCGCCGGGGCGCGCACCTTCCTCACACTGACCGGTTCGATCGAGGTTTATACGCCTGGCAAGCAGAAAGTACCGGCGTCAAAATGAATATTCCGGAAGTATCTTTTCCAGCGCCGTGGCTTTGACGCCGAGGTCTTTAAACGTCAGAGAATTTTCTGCAACCACATTGTCGCTCTTCATGAGCGTGACCTGGTCACGCGTCAGGGGCGGAGCAGGCAGTACCGAAGCCATCGCTGCCAGAAAATCCCACGCAAAGAACGGCAGCGGCAGCAGCAGCCGCCGCCGTTTATTGATACGGCTTAATATGAGCTCGATGAGCTCCCTGTAGGTATAGGCCCGCGGCCCGCCCAATTCGTATGTCTTTCCCCGCGATGCTGGCTTCCGCAGGGCGCGAAGCGTGGCCTGCGCCACATCGCCCACATAAACGGCTTGCAACTTTGTGCCGCCTGTTCCGAACAGGGGAAAAACGGGTGACCGCCGAATGATCTTTATAAGCGTGTTCAGAAACTTGTCGTCGGGTCCAAACAACACGCTCGGACAAAAAATCGTGGCCCGGGAAAAAACGTCTCTCACCAGCAACTCGCCCCTGGCGCGCGCCCGAACGTAGCTCGACTCTGAATTCAGATCTGCGCCGATACCTGAAATGTGGATTAAACGACGAATGTCCTGAGCAGCGCATTGATGCGCCACGTTCAATGCGCCGCGTTCGTGTACCGCCTCGAATGTTTCTGTGCCGCGTTCGACATAAAGACCAACCGCATTGATCACCGCGTCGCACCCGTTGATGGCGCATGCCACGGAAGTTTCATCGCGGACATCGGCGTAGATCGCCTCGATTTTACCGGCTGGCCCCGGCGGTTCCGGAATTTTGGCGTTGCCAGGACTGCGAACGGCAACGCGTACCGTAATGCCCTCTGCAACCAAACTTTCGACAATCGCCCGGCCTAGAAATCCGGAACCTCCGAATACAGCGACGCAACCGGGTTTTGGATCTGCTGCCATAGCGTTATACTTTGCGTTCGATCTTGCCGTGGTTCGCGCACTAAAAAAATAGCGCCAGTGCGATCACGAGCCGCACGTTGACCAATGGGTGGTTATTCGCATTGACTCTATGCTTCGCAGTCAGCAACATTTTTCTCCCGGATATCGGTAATATCAAATGCGGCTATTTTTGTAAGGGTGCGCACACGTGAAGTCAGATTCGAAACCGGCGCTCGATTTCTCGGACCATCACATGGATCTGATCGCGCGCGACAGCGCGGCGATCATGGGATGGCGCTATGAGCCCAGAATTATCTTCTCCCGCGGCATTGGAACCAAGCTCATCGATGTCGATGGCAATGAATATTACGACGTGAGTTCGGGAATGATGTGTCTGGTTCTCGGCCATGCCCACCCGGAACTTACCGAGACTATCAAGTCTCAGGCCGAGCGCATCGCCCACCAGTCTTCCTGGTATTCGAATCCGTGGGCAATTGAGTTTGCCGAGCTCGTGGCATCGACCCTGCCAGACAATCTGAAAATGATGAACTACGCTGTAACCGGCTCGGAGGCGAACGAGATCGCCATGCGGCTCGCGCTCGGCGCCACGGGCGGGTTCGATATCTGCTCCGTCGTTCGTGGACTCCATGGCGGATCGCTTGCTGCCGAAGCGGTGACAAGCGTGGGAGGCGCGCGCAAGCGGGGCCTCGGCCCGCTGACCATGCCCGCGGTCTCGAACTGCATCATCCCGCCGTTTTATTATCGCGCGCCGGTTCGCGACCAGGATGAATGGGACACTATCAGCCTGAAACTGACTGAAGAAATGATTGAATATACCACCAGCCAGGAGGTTGCGGCCATTCTGGTCGAGCCGATGATGGTCGCGGGCGGCATGATCGTGCCGTCGAAGCGCTGGCTTCAGGGCCTGCGCGATATCGCCGACCACTGGGGCGCACTCCTGATCTTCGACGAAGCGCAGCTCGCTCCGGGCCGAACCGGCAAGATGTGGGGTTTTGAGCATTATGATGTCACGCCCGATGTGGTGACGTTCGCCAAGGGCATGTCCGCCGGATTCGCCGTGTGCGGCGCGGTGACGACGCTGGAGATTGCCGAACGTGCCTCGGGCACCAAGGGTTTGCCCTGGGCGGGCACCTACTCGTCCGACCCGCTGGCCTGTGCGGTTGCGCTCAAGCAGCTGCAGATCGTTCTTCGCGACAAGCTGGTCGCGCGGGCCGCCAGCCTGGGCGAGGTGCTTGAGAGTGGCCTCGAAGATATGAAGAACCGCCATGAGTGCATCGGTGATGTCCGCGGCAAGGGCTTCTACCGGATGCTCGACATCGTCACCGATCCGGAAAGTCGCGACCCGGATCCGGAAATGGCAGAGCGCATTCGCATTTGCGCCCTCGCTGAGGGACTGGTGATGATTGCCGTGAAAAACTACATACGCATCTCACCCCCCAGCATTATGACGAAAGACGAAGTGAAGGATGTTGTAGACCGTCTGGACAAGGCAATTACGCGCGCCAAGGAAAGTCCGCCAACCCGAACCGATTTTAGCTCCTCGAGCTCGCTCGCAGCGGATTCCGGCGCCTCCAAAAACGCTTGACTATCACGGATACTCTCGCCCTTCACACGCTCGCGGGGTTGAGCTGTCCGTGGCCGGCCAGCGCTTCGGTCTTGAGCCTGGTGTCGCTCGCCAGGTGCGGCTGCTTGATAAATCGCAGCATCGAAAACAGCCCCAGGGGCCGCAGCGAACATGTCTCGGTCAGCCGCAGGCCGCTGCGCCCCAGCACCCGTTCAACGGGAAAGATCGGGTGCCATCCAAGGGTGCTGGCCAGCGGCGCGACCAGCCGCTCGATCAATCCGCGCAGGCCTTCGTCCTGGCTGAAATGATTGATCAGGATAACTTCACCGCCCGGCGCGCAAACCCTTTCAAGCTCGCGCATGACCTGCTCGGGATCAGGCACCACCGTCATCACATACATGGCGACGACCGTGTCGAATTTCTCATCCGCGAACTCAAGCCTGCCGGCGTCCATCTCCTGCAGGGCCACAACATGGCCGAGATTGTGTTTATCGGCGCGCGCGCGCGCCTTGTCGAGCATATCGGGCGAAACATCAATACCGGTGATTTGCAGATGGCGTGCATAACGCGGCAGCGCCAGGCCGGTTCCAACGCCAACCTCCAGTACCGAGCCTTTGCGCCGGTTGATGATATCAATGGCGTGGCGGCGTCCGGCATCGACCAGCCGGCCGAATGTCGTGTCATAGATCGGCGCCCAGCGGCGATAGGCCCGCCGCACGTCGAACAGATCAATGCCTGAGCTATTCGCGCCTAATTCCACTTGCTGCATATTTTTTATCGCTCCGGTATTTTCGGCCTGGGTATTAACTTGCGGGCGCGGCGGTCAGGAAATCTTCCGCACCATGCCCCGCATCATCCGGCATAAAACGCTTGTCCGGTTCCGCCCGGGCGATCCATGCCCCGCCCATGACGCGTGTGCCATCGTAAAACACACAGGCCTGTCCTGGAGATACTCCCTCTTCGCCGTCATGCAGTTGTACAAATGCCGTGCCATCGTTGTTGCGCAATGTCGCTCTCAGTTGCGCACCGGTTGAGCGGATTTTTACGTTCAGTTCAAGACCTTTTTCAGGAATTTGCGAAAATGGTTGATTTCCCAGCCAATTGAGCCGCCGCAGCCAGATGCGGCTGGAGCGCAAGCAGTCGCGCGGACCAACCACGACACGGCCGCGTTCCGCATCGCGTTTGACGACCTAACTGGGGTGCGCCGC
>JADFHH010000261.1 GCA_022567275.1 Pseudomonadota bacterium
CGGCTATGAAATTCTCCACGATCACACCCGCCCTGGCCGCCAGCTTGCGCACAAGCGCCGCCCCGCGCGGGTCCGAGAAGTCGATTACGATCGAGCGCTTGTTGCGGTTGGCGGTGGTGAAATAGGACGCATCGCCTGCCGAACCGTCGGCGTTTTCGATAAAGGGCGGCCCCCACAGGCGGGTGTCGTCGCCATGGCCCGGGCGCTCCACCTTGATGACATCGGCGCCCATGTCGCCCAGCATCTGCGCCGCCCACGGCCCGGCGAGCACCCGGCTCAAATCGAGCACGCGGATATGGGATAGCGCGCCGCGGGCGCTTGTCTCACCGTTCTTGTTATCTTGCTCCGTTTGCGTCACGCTTCTACCCCGCCCGCGTCTCGATCACGTCCCAGATCATCGCCGCGATGTCTGGCCCCCCGAAGCGCTTGACCTCGCGGATGCCGGTGGGGGAGGTGACGTTGATTTCGGTGAGACAATCGCCGATGACGTCGATGCCGACGAAAATAAGACCGCGTTTTTTCAATTCCGGCCCCAGCCGCTCGCAAATCTCGTGATCGCGCGGCGTCATTTCAACCGGCTCCGGCGTGCCGCCGATATGCATGTTGGCGCGGGTTTCGTCCCTGGCCGGAATGCGGTTGATGGCGCCGGCGAATTCGCCATCGACGAGGATGATGCGCTTGTCGCCCTGGCGCACTTGCGGGAGATATTGCTGCACCATGAAGGGCTCGCGCAGCCGCAACTGGAACAGTTCCACAAGCGGCGTCAGGTTGGTGTCGTTTTCCTTGAGCAGAAACACGGCCTCGCCGCCATTGCCGTAGAGCGGCTTGATGACGATGTCCTTATATTGCGCGCGGAACGCCTTCACGTCGTCGAGGACGCGCGTCACCATGGTCGGCGGCATCAAATCCAGATAGTCCAGCACAAAAACTTTTTCCGGCGCGTTGCGCACGCTCGCGGGATCGTTGACCACCAGGGTTTCGGGCTGTACGCGCTCGAGCAAATGGGTGGTGGTGATGTAGCTCATGTCGAAGGGCGGGTCCTGGCGCAGATGCACCACGTCCAGATCGCCGAGATCGATCACGCGTTCATCGGACAATGTGTAGTGCTCGCCTTGCTTGTCCTCGACGTTCAGCGTGTGGCCATGGGCCATCAACGCGCCCTCGCGCAGGGCAAGGTTTTGCGGCGTGTAGTAGAACAGATCATGGCCGCGCGTCTGCGCTTCGAGCAGCAGCGCGAAGGTGGAATCGCCCCTGATGTCGATCCGCTCGATGGGGTCCATCTGAAATGCAACTTTTAGGCCCATTTTTTTTGCCCTCCTCGATGCCTCTTCATGGGGAAGGATTGCTCATAAGGCAAGACTGCATTACTCCCTTGCACATTTACTTCCCTCCCCTTGATGGGGAGGGATTAAGGGTGTGGGAGGGGGTTATAATCAAACCCGAAATGCGCCGGAAATATGCCTTGGCCATTTCCACGGCGCGATCAGCACCACATCGAACGACATATCGAGATCGCTGAACCCGCCATTGATGGCCAGCCAATGCTCCGCCGCGCGGGCGATGCGGGCGCGCTGGTGCGGCGTCACCGCCCATGCGGCCGCATCGAGGCGCGCGCGCGCCTTGACCTCCACGAACGCAAGATGTTTGCCGCGCCGGGCGATCATGTCGATTTCACCGGCGCGCGAGCGGAACCGGCGCTCGACTATCCGGTAGCCCTTGGCGCGAAGCAGGAGCGCCGCCAAAATTTCCGCCCGTAACCCCCGGCGTTCGGCTTTACGGCGGCTGGCTCCGCTCATTTCGCGTCCTTAATTCCAAGCGCAATCTTGTAGACGCGTTTGCGTGGCACATCCAGCATGTCGCTCACGTCCTGCACACCGTCGCGAAACGAGGACTTTCCCAACGCTCCTTTGAGCTTTTCCCGAATGTCATCGTCACTTATATCCGTTGGTGCAGGAGGCCCCGCTAGCACCACGAATTCGCCCTTGAGCACAAAATCTTTCCCTGCCCTCGCGGCCAATTCCTCGAACGAGCCGCGCCACACCGCCTCATGCAGTTTGGTCAGTTCTTTGGCGATTGCCGCTTCGCGGCTGCCAAGAATATCGCGCGCATCGGCAAGCATCGCCTGAATTCGGGATGGCGCTTCAAAAAACACAATCGTCGCCGGCATATCGCTTAAAGTCTCAAGCCGTTTGCGCCGGGCTTCGCGTCTGGGCGGCAAAAACCCTTCGAAAAAGAAGCGGTCGGCAGGCAGGCCCGACGATGTCAGCGCGGCGAGGATGGCTGAAGCGCCGGGAATCGCGATGACCGGAAATCCCGCCTCGAGCACCTCGCGGGCGAGCTTGTGGCCGGGGTCGGAAATGAGCGGCGTGCCCGCATCCGACACCAGCGCCACCGTTTGCCCCGCCTCGAGCGCCGCGAGGATGCGCGGGCGCTCACGGCGCGCATTATGCTCGTGATAGGCATGAATTTTCCCGGATATACCGAAATGGCTGAACAGTGTTCGGCTGTGCCGGGTATCTTCACAACAGATCAGCTCAACGCGCGCGAGCGTGGCCAGCGCGCGCAAGGATATATCGGCGAGATTGCCGATCGGTGTCGAGACCAGATACAGACCCGGGATAAGCGGCTTGGCCAGTTCATCCTCAAGCGCGGCTGCAACGGGCGAAATAACCGGGCTATGCCACGGTGGTGAAGAGCCTGCATCGGTTATGTCGTCCTTGGGCATTACAGGCCAGACCCTGTTACGTTCAAGATTTAAGCAATTGATAGCATGGGGATGCAATGATGTTGACGCCCCACTTTGCATTTTGCTGAATTTTGGGTGACCATTGCCGGTTGCCTGCGTAGAGTGGGTCCGCGATGTGTCATTAGGATGCTGACCCTGAGACGTCTGACGAAAGGGCCTGTTGCATTGATCCTGTCCACTGACACGCCATTGGGTCTGTTGAAACGCGCGTTGCTGCTGTGCGCGGTGGCACTTCTCGTGGCCGCGTGCGCGAGCGGCGGGTCGCGGCGCGGACCGCTCTCTGGCGGTTTCAATGACGGCACTCAATTCGATTCAGGACAGCCCGGGCAGCCGCGCCCAACCGTCAAGGTGGCGCTGTTGCTGCCATTGAGCGCCAAGGGAAGTGCGGCGAGTCTCGCCAGGGCGCTGAAGCAGGCCGGCGAGCTTGCGCTGTTCGATCTCGATAACCCGGCCGTCACCTTGATGACCAGGGACACAAAGGGCACGCCGGAAGGCGCGCGCGCTGCCGCGAACTCCGCCTTGCAGGCCGGCGCGGAGTTGGTTATCGGTCCGCTGTTTGCGAAATCCGTCGCCGCCGCCGCTCAGGTTACCCGGCCCGCCAATGTGCCGATGGTCGCCTTCTCCAGCGACCGGACCGTGGCCGGTAATGGCGTCTATCTCCTGAGCTTTCTGGCCGGGCGCGACGTGCCCTTGATCGTGTCCTACGCCATCAGTCAGGGGCGGCGAAATTTCGCCGCGCTGATACCAAACACGGCTTATGGCAAGCTTGTCGAACGGGCGTTCAGGGACGCGGTCGCCACGCAAGGCGGGCAGCTTGTGGCGCTTGAGCGCTTCCCGCTCGACGCCAATGCCGTGCTGGAGCCGGCCAAGCGGATTGCCGCGTTCGCAAAATCCGATGACCCTTCGCTTGCCCCGCGCATCGATACGCTGTTCCTTCCGGTTGGGGCGCAATTCCTGCCGACGATCGCGGCCCTCATGCCCTATTTCGAGATCGATACCAAAGCTGTGAAACTGCTTGGCACCGGGCTTTGGGACTACCCTAATGTGGGCCGCGAAAAGCCGCTGATCGGCGGCTGGTTTCCGGCCGCCGACCCCAAGGGCTGGCGGGTCTTTACCCAGCGCTATGTGAAAGCCTACCAGACCACGCCACCCCGGCTGGCAAGTCTTGCTT
>JADFHH010000262.1 GCA_022567275.1 Pseudomonadota bacterium
CCTGAAGAAGGCCTCCGATGAAGCGCGGAAGCTTTTGGCGGCTGCCGGCAAGGACGGTGAGACGCTTCGAGCCAAGCTGAAGGTCGACGCTGAGAAGGAAGCGCAGGCCTTCACCGAGAAGATTCACGCCCAACGCGAAGAGGACAAGCGCCGTCTCGTCGGTGAGCTTCATCGCGTTCGCTAGGAAAGTGTCCACGATTGTTTCGTCGCGAGTTCGATCAGGTAAAGCTGGCGAGCGAAAATTGCCAAGCAGGCGGCTAAGCGCTTCCTCCGAGAAGCCCTTTGGCCCAAAGACGTGATCAAAGCCAACAAGCATCATTTCATATCCCCATCGGCCTGCTACTTCGCGGTAGGGACCTGCAATCTCGAAGAGCTGGAGTAGGACAGCCCATGCCGAGGCATGTTCGCGCGGATAGTGAATTGGCAGCGCAAGCTCCGTTGCTCGATCTTCAAGAATTCCGAGTGCACTTACAAGGGTATCGGACGAATGTTCGAGGGCACGGTGCGCGAGGAAGTACCAGAACGAGGATTCGCGCAGGAACTTCACTTTCTAGTCCTCATTTCTTCGTGGTCACCACATTACACGATTGGTCTGATCTGAACTTACATTTCCCAAAGTAGCACCGAACCAACCATACCGCATCTCAGCATCTTTCAAAACGCGTCACATAGGAATTGAAGGGTCAGCATAGCGCTGGCCTCTTTTTTATTGGCCGGAGAAGGGGTGCGGGCGCTCACCGTACCGTCAGATTGGGGCACAACCACGGGGGCGTCCATCCCCATTGGCCTTGAGGCCGGTGATGTCCATTTTGGTTGGTTCTCCGGTTTTGTGATGAATGAAGGTGCGATCCATACTGAATAATTCGTCAGTATGAATATTCAACTTCTTTCTCGCGGCGGCGACTGTCATGTTGTGAACCCGGCATCGCCGCGCAATCTCCCGATCCGACCACTCACGCCATTCCGCATCCTCAAGCATCCGCATGACGGCGCGGCGTTTGTCGGCGTTGCTGCGCCTTTGACCGTGCGAGGAATTAGCGCCGCAATTGATACGCAGCCAGAACGGTATCCGGGCGGGATTATCGCCGCGCCTTCAAATTGCACCGCATAAAGGGGTAAGCATTGTGTTGGCCCCCTTACTTATGTTACCTAATTGTTACCTAAGCACTGTTTTTGGTCCTGTTATTTCTGTCAATCAATTGAAATAATTGGTCAACAAGCCCCATAACCGCTTTAAACACGGTGATCTTATGTCAGCGCATGAAGCAAAGTTCCAGTTCGGACAGATCGTTCACCACAAGCTGTTCGACTATACTGGTGTCATTTTCGATATCGATCCGGTGTTTCAGGGAACAGATGAATGGTACGGGCATGTGGCTCGCTCACACCCGCCTAAAGACAAACCCTGGTATCATGTGCTGGTGCATAATGCGGCTCATACCACCTATGTCGCCGAGCAAAATCTGGAGCGGGCGGAAACTCCGCAGAAAATCTTGCACCCGTTTGTCGAGCGGCTGTTTGGCGCGTTCGACGGAGAGCGGTACACACTTCGTCAGCGGACCAATTAGCGATCCGGAAGGTGCAGCGACATCACGTGGCAGGGGAGCAGGTCACCGGCGTTGAACCTTTCCGCCATAGGGTCGCGAGCCACGGCTGCTTGTGGCGCGGCAGCCCCTGCGGGCGGTAGTAATGCCGTATCTCGCAGAACCCGGCAGCGGTGACGTAATTACGCCAGGTGTCGAGGTCGAAAAAGCAGCTATAGCGATCGCCGCGATAGCCTTCTTCGTTGTTTCCTCGCGGGTTTGAGCTGAACAGGACGCCCCGGGGCCGCAACGTCGCGGCGAGCTCCAGCAAGACCCTCGGCAATTCCTGGCTCGGCACGTGGAACAGCGATGCATTGGCGAAGACACCGTCGAAACGGCCCTCCGGTAATGTCATTGCCAGAAAATCCTGGTGCAAAACCTCGCACCCGGAACAGGCGCGCGCCATGGCCACGAATTCATTCGATCCGTCCAGCCCGACGGCGTCGTGCCCCAGCGATCGGAAATGGTGCAGGTCCCGGCCCGGTCCACAACCCAGATCGAGAATGGAAAAGGGATGATCGCCCTCAATCGCATCCAGAAGCGAGGCATAGTTTTGGCTGACGTCGTGATCCCGGGTGCCGTCCCGGTATGCCTCGGCCGACCGGTCGTAATGGGCAATCGTCACTTGCGAGATGCGATGCAACTGCCCGGCATCGGCCCGAAGCGGCCGCTTGTCAGGATCACTGTCCGGATTGCCCATGCCCGCTGCCTCCCATAACCGTCAATCATCGGTTCGCTGTAGCAGAACCACAACATGACACCCTCACACAGAAAGGTCATGGGAGAATTCCGGCGGGAAAGTTTGTTTGCCGCGTCCGCGACGCTTAATACCAAGGGGCATTGAGACCGACTCATGGCCGATGCTTCGAGACGCGCCCTCCGGGCGCTCCTCAGCATGAGGTATGTATCTGTTTTTCTGTCACAAAACCTCATCCTTGTAACTTTGATTTTGCCGGATCTGCTATGGTTGTCGATACGGCGGCGGATGGAAGGCCGGCTCATCCTGGGGCCGCTTGCGAGCCCGATCCTCAGCTTGGTTCTCCATCCGTCATTCCATCGCCAAGCCCGAACAGTCGCCGGGGCCGCCGTAAATGTGCGAGCCCGATTAGGCAAGGAAGGGTTGAGATGGATACGCTGTATGTTGGAATTGATGTATCGAAGGACCGGCTGGACGTCCATGTTCACCCGGATGGCGAGGTTTTTGTTTGCGCACGCAATGCCGATGGGCTGGATGATCTCATCACGCGCTTGAAGAGCCTTGATCTGGCGATTGTCGCAATAGAGGCGACGGGCGGTTATGAAACGGTTGCGGCAGCGGCGCTGGGTGCTGCCGGGTTGCCAGTGGTGGTGGTCAATCCGGCGCAAGTGCGCGCCTTCGCCAGAGCGCTTGGCGCCCGCGCCAAAACGGATCCGATTGATGCGGGCGTTATTGCGCGCTTTGCTGAAGCGATAAAGCCGAAGTTGCGTACCCTGCCCGATGCGCAAAGCCAGCTTCTGGCTGGGTTTGTTGCGCGGCGGCGTCAAATCATTCAGATGATGACGGCCGAAAAGCAAAGGCTGCAACGGGTAACGGTTTCCCGGCTGAAACGCAGCCTTACTCGCTTGATTAAGGCGCTTGAAAAAGAACTTGCCATCGTTGACCAGGACATCGATGACGCTGTGCGCAGCTCGCCTGTTTGGCGCGAAAGGGAAGATTTGCTGAAATCCGTTCCCGGTGTTGGCGATGTGACGGCGCGCACCATCATCGCCGAGCTGCCCGAAATTGGACGGCTTAATCGGCGTGAAATCGCCAGTCTCGCCGGACTTGCACCTTACACACAGCAATCTGGAAAGTGGCGCGGCAAAAGCTTTATAGGCGGCGGCAGGTCAAGCGTGCGCGCCTGCCTGTTCATGGCGGCGATGGTTGCTTGCCGCCATAACCCGGTGTTGCGGCTAATCTATCAACGCATGACCGCCGAAGGAAAACCCAAAAAGGTCGCCATCATCGCTGTCGCCAGAAAACTCCTCGTCATCCTCAACAGTATCATCAGGACAAAAACCCCATGGAAAATCGCTTGACTTTAAAGACAGTCGCTGAGTAGGCGTCCCCGCCTGCGCGGGGACAGGCTCGCCGTCTCGAAGGATGTGCGGATCGGTCAGACCTAACGACCCTTGGTATAAGACCAGAGGCGGTTGGGGCTGACCTAACGACCCTTGGTATCAGGTTCGGTGATGGTATGAAATTGACACAAGGATATACGCTTGCTTGATCCGCAAATTACTTTTACGTAAACGTTAAATACATTTCGTCGATGGGGATATTTC
>JADFHH010000263.1 GCA_022567275.1 Pseudomonadota bacterium
GCGTTTCGGCCAGCGTCCATTTCGGCGAAAATCCCAGACCCAGAAAACCGATATCCCAGTCCTTCGCGATCTGGCGCAACTGCTCAAGATGCCGGCCGGTCTCCTCGCAGGTTTGATGAACGGTTTTCAGCGGTGCGCCCGAGAGCTCTAACTGGCCGCCGGGCTCCAGCGTAATGGACCCGCCCAGCGGGCAATCGGGCTGCTTGAGGGCGATGATATTTGCCCCTTCCATGACCCGCTGGTAACCGAACCGGCTGGCCATTTCTTCCAGCAGCGCGAAAATGCCCTTCTCACCCTCATAGGCCAGCGGGGTCAGACTGGCGGTATGAAAACCGAACTTCTCGTGCTCGGTGCCGATGCGCCACTCGGCGGCAGGCTTGCAGCCGCGCGCGAACTCGGCGACCAGCTGGTCGCGCGATTCGATGAGCGGGCGTTGCGGACCTTCCTCGCGTGTGGTCATGGCGTCTCCTGGAAATCTCGGTGGCGGTGTTCTCTAGCAAATATGAGCGGATCAGCGCCAGTCGCCAAGAACCGCATTGACCAGCGCCAGCACGGAGACCGCCGCGGTATCGGCCCGCATGACGCGCGGTCCAAGTGAAAGCGGCGTGACAAAATCAAGTGAGCGCAGCCGCTCGCGTTCGCCCGGATCAAAGCCGCTTTCGGGGCCGACAAGGACCCCCAGCGGTCCCGGCTTTAACCCGGCGAGCGCCTCCAGCGGCGCGGCGATGGGGGCTGCTTCATCGCAATAGATCAGCGCGCGCACCGGGTTCCACCGATCGAGCATCTCGCTCAGGGGCCGGAGTTCGCACACTTGCGGGACACGTAACACACCGCACTGTTCGGCGGCCTCGATCGCATTGGCGCGCAACCGCTCACGATTCACACGGCGCACCGTTGTCAGGCGCGTCAGCACCGGGCAGAGCGCCGCGACACCCATTTCGGTGGCTTTCTGAGCGATAAAATCAAGCCGCGCGCGTTTGACCGGCGCGAACAGATATTCGATGTCGGGACCGGATTCCTGAACCCGCGTCTGCTCCAGCACATGCACGCTACAGGCGTTGCGTTTTTGCCGTGACAGGCGGGCGCGCCATTCCCCGGTCTCGCCGTCGAATACGAGGATTTCCGCGCCCTCGCTCAAGTGCATCGCATTGAGCAAATAGTTGGCCTGAGCGCGCGTGCACGCCACTTCAAGCCCGTCGCCGAGCCGTTGCTCCAGATAAAGCCGGATGGTGTTGGCGCGCATGCCCCCTCGCCTCATAATAAAAAATCCGCATGACATGCGAACATAGCCGCATATGGTGAGCCGTGAGCATGAAAAACAAGCCTGAGAACAGCGTGGCGGACGCGGTCCCGGACAATTGGGTCGACGCCTGGGCCCCGCATGGCTGGCGGCCTTATCTCCGGCTCGCCCGCGCCGACCGCCCGGTCGGCGTGTGGTTGTTGCTCTGGCCGTGCTGGTGGTCACTGGCGCTGGCCGGCATCAATGCGGGCGCCGGCGCCCCCGATCTCCGGTTCATGCTGCTGTTTGCAATTGGCGCAATCGCCATGCGCGGCGCGGGCTGCGTCTGGAATGACATCACCGACGCGGATTACGATGCACGGGTGGCGCGCACCCGCTCGCGGCCCATCCCGAGCGGCCAGGTTTCGCTGCGCCAGGCGTTCGTTTTCATGATCGCGCTCTCGCTCGCCGGGCTCGGCGTTCTGTTGCAGTTCAACTGGTTCACCATTCTGCTCGGGCTGGCGTCGCTTGCTCTGATCGCGCTCTACCCCTTCATGAAGCGCTTTACCTATTGGCCGCAGGGGGTTCTCGGGCTCACTTTCAACTGGGGCGCATTGATGGGGTGGGCGGCCGTGTTTGGCGAACTTTCCCTCGCCCCTGTGCTGCTCTATGGCGGCGCCATCGCCTGGACCATGGGCTATGACACCATCTATGCGCATCAGGACAAGGAAGACGATGCGTTGCTCGGCCTGAAGTCCACGGCGCTGAAATTTGGCGCGGACACCAAACGCTGGCTGGTTGTGTTTTACACACTGGCAGTGATTGGCGTCATTGCCGCCGGGGGTGCGGCAGGCGCGGGTGTTGCCTTTTACGTTATCGTGGCGGGAGGCGCGGGCCATCTTGTCTGGCAGATCGTCACGCTGGATATCGCGGAGGAAAAGAGCTGTCTCTCCCGGTTCCGCTCGAACCGTGATTTTGGCGCGATTATTTTCGCCGCACTGGTGGCGGATATGGCGCTCAGTGCGTTGTCGTAAGTCACAATTAACACTTAAATGCCAGGGGCGTGTTTTCAATGACGAGCAACCACTCGGCCGCTGAGGGAAATGTCCGCTTTGCCACCACCAGCGGATTCTCTCCGCGTTGCCCAACACTTCCGAAAAGTGCCATAAGCGGACATTTGCCCCATAGAAAATAGGTGCCTTGAGGCGTGCGAATCCATACATCATCGTCCCCATGACAATCCTTGACGAACTCACCTCAGATGATGTGCTGGACACCGCCTATGAGTGGCTATGCCGGAGTCGACGGGATTACTCGGCCAATGCCGATGTCTGGTCCTTCCGCCGCCGCTGGTTAGAAGAAAAAAACCGCATCAAACGCGATCTGCTCTCGGGCCGCTATCGGTTCTCACTTCTTTCCAGGGCCACACTCTCCAACGGTGATGATGTCGATCTCTGGTCGGCCCGCGATGCGCTGATGCTGAAGGCGCTCTCAATTGTGCTGGCGCGGCATCTGCCGGTCTCGCGCCGCTGCACCCACCTCAAGGGCCACGGTGGTGCAAAGTATGCAGTGCGCGAGGTCCGCGACAATCTCCCAGCCAATCGCTTCGTATTGAAGACCGACGTGAAGTCTTACTACGCCTCCATCGACCACCTGATGCTGCTCGACCAGTTGGCGGTACACATCGCGGACCGCCGGGTGCTCAACCTCATCGGCCAGTATCTGCGGCGAACATCGGAACGGGGTGGATCATTCTGGGACTACGACAAAGGCATTTCGCTTGGCTGCTCGCTGAGCCCCCTGATCGGAGCGTTCTTTCTCAATGCGCTCGATGTCGCAGCCGCCAAGCTTCGCCTTTTCTACGTCCGGTTCATGGACGACATCCTGATCCTTGCCCCGACGCGTTGGAAACTCCGGGACGCGGTAAAGACCGTCAATCAGGCGCTGGTGGCGCTCGCTCTGGCCAAGCACCCGGACAAGACCTTTATCGGCAAGATCGAACGCGGCTTCGACTTCCTTGGCTACCACTTCTCAGCCGAGGGTCTGACAGTCGCCAAGAAGACGGTTGCGAACTTTATTGAGAAAGCATCTCGGCTTTATGAGCAACAGCGGAGGACGGGATCGGCCGTCTCACCGCTTGAGATGTATGTCAGGCTATGGGTTAGGTGGACCACGAGCGGAGGGCTTGAGCCGTGGCCGCTGGTGTGCATTCTTGATGCTTATACGACCGGTGGGTCGTTGCGATGGCTGGCGTTGCGCAAGTGTGGGGCGAGGTTCGCGGTTGCCGTCCCGGCTCGCGGGAGGAGGCAGGTGTTCTGCTATCCTCTGCGCCCACTAACACCCTGTTTGTTTCCTCTCTAATGCAACCTGCGAGCTACAGCCCCCTAAGCAACGGTCCAGCCCCTTCACCTCGTCTTTATATACTCTAATATAATCCCCGCAATTACAATAATGACATTTGCGGCCTGCAGTTTTTTTGTCGATGCCAGCAGCCTGTGTAGTCCCGCAACGCCTACATCGCAAAGCAACTCTGTTCGCTGGCCCATTATCTCGGCGGTGACTTGTGCCTCGGCAGCAACGGGCATATCCGCGGTGCCGGCGGTGCCTCTAGGCAATATGGTTTCGGAAGGTTCGATCTTTGCCTGTTCGAGGTCAATGGCTTTGGCCT
>JADFHH010000264.1 GCA_022567275.1 Pseudomonadota bacterium
TTGACGCCGAGCTGCTTGATCATATTGCGCGCCATCTCCACGATTGTGACCTTCAGCAGCACCTGCTCCCTGGAGCCCGCCACCAGAAGATTGATGACCTTCTCTTTATGCTTCACGTCACTGGCGGGGTTGTCCGTCACCATGAAGCGCGAGGCGATGTCGGACGCCCGCGCGGCATCGGCGGCATGGGGCACCTTGCCGGTGAGGATCACCGTATCGTTGAGAAACTCGATCTTGATGCTGGCGTTCGGGATGAGCCGGTTGAGCAGCCGTTCCAGCGGCGCGGCGTCGCGGTCCACAACCACTTCAAGGGTCAGAAACAGATCGCCATTCTTGTCGAAGAAAAAGGCATTCGCCTGACCGATCCCGGTGCCGATCAGATAGACGCGGCGTGAATTGTTGACGACAATATCGAGAATTTTCGGATCGGACGCCAGCACGTCGCGAATGTTGCGCGGCAACTCGACGACCATCGCTTTGGAGAGCCCGATCTTGATCGCGCGCTCCACGGGTATTTTGGACCCGGGCGAAATCCGCAATACGGATTTGTGCTGCGATTGCGCGAATGCCGGCGCGCTGGCCAGGCCGCACACAGCCACAACCGCCAGCGCAATCAAAGAACAGGCCAATTTCTTTATCTTCAACATGCGTTTGCCTTCCTCGAACACCCTCAGCCTGCGATGCTCAATTCACACCATATGCGCGCGACGAAATGCCATATTTGAGAAGCTTGATGGAGCCGCCACGGTTATTTTTCAGATTGTGATCGCCCGATTGCGGTCCGCTCACCCCTCCGGGCGCGGCATCGGCAAGCGAACGCAGGGCAAGGGAGATATCCCCAACCGACTGCGCCAGCGAAAGGATTTCCACCTGACCCGGCGAGAGTTCCAGAGTCGCCGTCTTGCCTTTGGCGACTTTCTTGCCATCCTTGATTTCGATGTTCTGGCCGATGGCGAGCACACGGACATTTCTCAGCACCGTCTCGGAAACATGCTGCTCCCTGCGCCCCGAACGCACGCGCCGCGAGACGATGACGTCGACCCGGTCGTTGGGGAGTATGAATCCGCCAGCCGATGTTTCCTCGCGGATCGCGGTGGATATGGCCCGCATGCCGGAGGGAAGAATGGCGGCCATGACACCGCCTTCGCTCGCCTTGATGAGCTTTTGCGCCTTGATGGGTTCGCCTTTCAGGAAGGACGAGCGGGCGATCGCGCCGGAATAGTTCGATGCCGCCCTGGGCTGTCTTGATTTGACGATATAGCCGGACCCGGCAGCCTGCTTCGGCCAGACCTGCCATTTGAGATCCCCCGAACGGATCGAATCGCCCAGCCGGATAATCCTGCCCGCCACCAGCACTTCGACGGTGTCTGCTGTATTGCTTTCGACCGTGCGGGTTGTACCGCCGGTCATGTTCTTGGCCACATACGCCGCGCCGCCAGCCGCAGCGAAGGCGATCACCAAGACGATCATGCGCGCTCGTTTCATTGCTCTCATGTCCTTACGCGTGTCTAACTCACGCTTAGTTAGTGTTTAGATTGGTCAACGTGAGGTTAATGGCCGTGCCATTTTGGGCCTGAACGCAGTCGAGCAGGAGGGCTAATTGCTTGGAAAATAACAAGATTCATCTGCGTCTTCAAATTGCAGGCGCGAGGCGTCACGAGACCTGCAATCCGGTGCGTGTTCGAATGCTGCGCTGAAAACAGACGATTCGGGGCCAATTGCCCCGCCATTCATGCGATTCGGATAACGCGCATTGTCTCTATACGAGACCTTCAAGCCAGCGCGTATCGGGATAAAGGATGAGAACCGCGGCCGACAGGGCGACACCGTAGGGTACGCCATGTCCGGCATTATGGAGCCGGGCGATCCAGGGCTGTTCCGCCAGGCGCGGCGGCAAGGGATATTTGCGCATTGCCAGAAAGCCCACCGTGAGAATGCCGCCCAATATCGAGCTCAGCAAGACATAGTCATAGAGATTTTCATGACCCATCCACAGACTTGCGGCCGCGAACAGCTTGGCGTCGCCGCCGCCAATCCAGCCGGCCGCGAATGCGCCGATGCCGAGGATGAGCATGAGCGCGCCGGTAGCGAAATGCAGCGCGATGGTTTCCCAGCCAAAGCCCGCGAACGGCGCCAGAGCGACAAACCCCGCGACCAGACCAATGGTGATCCGGTTCGGAATTGTCATGGTGAAAATATCCAGCACGCCGGCGAAGATCATGATGGCCGGAAACAGAAATATGATGGCCAGCTCAACAATCATTATTTTCCCCAAAGCCGCATGTTGCCCAACCACGCCCACACTACACGCCAGAGCGTAAAATCCAGGTAAAGGAACGGCAAAAAAAAGACCGCCCGCCGGTAAGGGCGGGCGATCCGCAGTTTCTGCGTCAAGCCAGCTGACGCCGGCTTGAACATAACAGACCCGAACCTACTGCAGGCTGGTCTTGACCGTACCGAACATGGTGTTCAACTGAGAACCAACACCACCAACGGTCGTGACGATGGCCACGCCGATACCAGCGGCAATCAAGCCATACTCAATCGCGGTGGCGCCAGATTCGTCTTTTGAGAAACGCTTTACAAGATTCTTCATTTTTGACTCTCCCTATAGAAAGTTACACAAAGTGTGTTTGCAAAAACACAAGTCCAACTGCTGGCGTCCCTTCCAACAAATCGAACCTGCGCACTTTAGCCATAGCGCATTACGATCAAGTTAATATGGGAGTGAACGCACAAGTTGTTTTATAAATGTATAGTTAAAATATAATTTACCTGAATAAATACTTACTGCTATACAAAAGTTTGTAACCATAATACTTTCCTCGCATGCGCACAATTCCAAGTCTGTGCACGCCAATGCCAAAATCCGATCAGGTTATTGAATTGACTTGGCAAATCGGATTCTATTCCGGCAACTAGACTCAGTTCACAAAACATTTACGCATATCCAGCATGTCTGAGGAAGTTTTTGCATTCTTGTGGGGAGACATTTTCGATGGTTTCGATAAGATGTGATAAACAGGATTTTGGCAGCATAATCAGACACCGGAATACACCTTAACTTCGCTGCCAAACTGTCCAACGATGTGGGACCACCTCAGGATAGCAGCCCAACAAGCATCCAATGGCAGGTATTCCCCTGATTGCAGCCGTAAAACGGCGGCCCAGAGACCGACCGAAAAGTGCCAGAAGGCGACATAGAGTGGTAAGATACGAGCGCACATAAAGCGCTCAAAAGAAATCGAAAATTCGTTCCTTGATGCAAAGCGCCACTGCCACAATGTTTTCTTTGAGCTGCCATACACATCATAGGGATTTTATTCGTACGCTCACATCATCACCGGGTAAGATGACGAGGTATAGTCCGGATGATTTTTGATCCAGGATCGCAGCGCCGGACCCGGAAAACCCTATGACCGGAAATTGAGAAAGGAAACGACGAGCAACAGGGAGGTTAACCATGAAAAGAATCGGAATCTGCATCGCAGTCGCGGTCCTGCTGGCTTTCGCGCCTGTTACCGCGTCCGCCCGCATCCTGGCGATGGTCAATTACGAGAGTAAAACCAAGGAGGGGCTCAACGCTCACGGCATCAAGGACCACGGCAAGCGCAAGGAAGGGATTGCCGTCATTGACGTCGATCCGAAGTCCAAGACCTTCGGTAAGATCGTGGTCGACATATCCCTACCGCCCAATCTGATCGGCCATCACCTCTTCTATAACCGGGACATGAGCAAGCTTTACGTAACCGCGCTCGGTCAGAGCTGGATTTACGTGATGGACATGAAAGCCCTCGACTACAAACTCAAGAAGATCAACGTCCCGGGCTGCGCGGTCGGTGAAGACATCATCTTTTCCGGTGACAACAAGACCTGGTATTTGAC
>JADFHH010000265.1 GCA_022567275.1 Pseudomonadota bacterium
GACCGGTTTAGCTATGCTATGCACCGCCATAACTTGTCTCAAGACGATTACGAGAGTTCAGGGTATGCATTGAGACACGATTCTCGCGCCAACCGGTATAGGGATAACCTCTAGACTCAGGGCTATCGCTTTTGGGCGGGTTTGGCTGCACGTATCAAATCCAGGATGAAATCGTCATTCCATCCTGCCTTTTTGAGTTTGCCGCGCATTGATCCCTTTGTGGGTTCGGTTCTGGCAAGGTTCAATGCGATGCGGCGAAGGATGGCCATGTTTTCCGGTCCGTTTTCCTTGCGGTTTCGCAGCTTGTCCTCGTTCATGGTCACATCCAGCACCCAATGCAGGGCGTTTTCGATGCTCCAGTGGGCGCGCACTGCCTGCAGGAACCGCTCAGGCGAAAGCGCGGCGCTTGTCAGATAATAGCGGGTCTGCGTACAGGTTTTTCCGCCGCTCTCACGCCTCGCCGTGACTTTGCCGATCGCCGTCAGGCCCGGCCAGTTGTGTTGTTCCTGAAGCCAGGAAATCTCTGTCGAGATCGATGCAATACGCGTTTCAATACGACCGTGACCACCATCAACATCCTGAAATGTTTCCACTTTCTCACTCGCCTCCGGGTCATCCAGAAACAGCTTCACATCATTGTAGAGTGCCCCCTGATTGCCCTTGAGGGCCAGCACATAGTCACCACCGGCGGCGCAGATAGTGCGCGCGGTCGCACGCTGGGTGTGCATCGCGTCGGCGGTAATGATCGCGCCCCGGATGTCCAGAAGGCGCAGGAGCTGCGGCATCGCCGTGATCTCGTTGGACTTGTCCGCAACTGCAATCTGCCCGAGAACCAACCGGGCTTTTGAGGCAAAAGCCTGCACCAGATGCAGCGGAGATTTACCCGACGCGCGGCAGAAAGACCGGCGCAAGGCCTTGCCGTCAATGGCAATCACGCCCTCCAGGTCCTGCGCCAGATCCGCCACCAGCCGCTGCATCACCTGCTGGAAGTTTTCCGGATCGAGTGCGTTAAACAGGTCGGAAAAGGCGTCATGGCTCGGAATTCCGTGCTCAAGGGTCATGAACCGGCGCAAAAACCGCTCTTTCGAGCGCCCGAACAGCGCCATATCGCAGCATCCCTCACCGCCGCACAGCACGCAAAGCAGGCCGATCATCAGCATCTCCTGCAGGTCGTGCCGCGTCGCGTTGCTCTTGCGAGGGTCGTTAACACCCTCAAAAATAGGCGAAAACTGTTCCATCATCACGTTCCTCCTGGCTGGTGTTCAGGGAACGTCATGAATCCGTTTGGCTGAAAAGGAAAGAGGATTTTTCAAAAGCGATTCCCCTGTCAGTGCCGGGGTCAGGCGTTTGCAGTAATCCGGTTGGAAACAGCGTCGCGTCGTCGCGTTGCTGAAAGAAGGTGATGTCCGTTCAGGGTCTTGGTTGTGTCAAAACGGCGGCTAACGGTCGTGGTATCGGTGGCGCCGTGCGCAAATGGGCTTGTCGATCGGGTTTGCCACTGTTGCGCGGAATCTGCCTTCTGTATGGCGTTCGTCTTGTGATCCGGCGCCAGGCGAGCACGCTCAGCTTTATCACCTCAACATTTCCGTCCGTCTCATGGGCAACCCCTTTCGGGGCAAACTCTAAAACCGGACAGATCGAATGTTACATAGACCGGACATATCGCTTGCTAGTAACACATGGCCAGTTTGTTGACTTGCCACTTATACGGCCTGAGCTTTACACTCCGTCAAGGAGACCCAAATGATGGCATCAACAATTAGCTCCCCGCTCATCACGCATATCTCCTGGGGCCGGCTGGAAGTCGATGGATATCCGCCCTTCAAGGACGCCAAGGTCTTTCCCGGCGGTGCCCGGGAATGGGACTGGCGTGAGACCGGGACCAGACACAACCCCGGTATCCAACCTGGTGACGTTGAGGAACTGATCAATAAAGGCGCTGAAACGATCGTGCTCTCCAAAGGCATCTGGGAGCGTCTCCAGGTGTGCCCCGAAACCCTGAAGCTGCTCTCAGCCCGCGGCATTGCCGTTGAGGTGCTGCAGACCGAGGCCGCGGTTCAGCGCTTCAACGAACTTCGTGAAAGCGTACCGGTCGGCGGACTTTTCCATTCGACCTGTTGATTGGCGGCCCGCCGCAGGGGACGGCATGATCCAGTCGCGCTCAAATCACCGGGATTTCAAATCCAGTTGCTACCTATATGCTACCTTTTAAGGAAGCAGCAACCAGTAATCTCGGGCTAAGTATCTGATATAATTGGCGCGCCGGGCAGGATTCGAACCCGCGACCCCCAGATTCGTAGACAGGAAATCTTAAAAAACATAGATTTTCTCCACTGAACATATCGCATTGAATATCAAAGCGTTTTACCGTATCTCCTGCACATAGCTTATCATCGCATATTACCTAAAAACACTTGATTTTGGTAGACATTTGGTAGACATTAGACCTCCTGAATAGAACTCTGGTGCTCTGGGAACGACGGTGACAACAACCCTTTTTACCGACAGAACGCTCCGTGCACTCAAGTCAAACAACGGCAAACGTGCCTATGTCTGGGACAGCAAGTTGCGCGGTTTTGGCGTGCGTCTGGAGCCTTCCGGCACCAAGAGCTTTGTGTTGAAATATCGCTTCAAGGGCCACCAGCGCATGGTCACTATCGACCAGTATCCTGTGCTCTCGCTCAGCAACGCCCGGAGCCAGGCACACGCTATTCTCGGACGAGTGCACGAAGGTGTTGATCCCAACCAAACCGGCCTACTCCCATCCAAGGTCGCTACCTTTGCCAACCTGCTCGACGCTTACATAGAAAAACACTGCGCCACGGCAACACGCGCAAATACGAGACGAGAGGTCGAGCGTGCGCTTCGCAAGGAGTTTTTACCATCCTGGCGCGGGCGCGACATTACTGAGATTGAAAAGACCGACGTTGTTGCGGTACTCGATGGTATTATGGCACGCGGCACGCCGAGTGCCGCCAACCACGCCTTCACTTACATCAACCACTTCTTCAACTGGACACTCTCCCGCGGGGTTGTTGATATTTCCCCCTGCCACGGACTCTCCGCTCCGGCACCGAAGAAGAGCCGCCACCGGGTTCTCTCGGATCAGGAATTAGCGACCGTCTGGCAGACAGCAAGAGAGACACCGTATCCCTTCGGCACAATCGTGCAGCTCTTGATACTCACCGGTCAACGGCGCGGTGAAGTCACCACCATGCAATGGGAGCATGTTGATCTTGTCGATGCACTCTGGACGCTGCCGCCTGAGTGCACCAAGAACAATCGTGAGCACTTGGTGCCCCTCTCTCCTGCTGCTGTCGATCTCCTCGATGCTACACCGCATCTGAGTGAGACGTTGGTGTTTCCCGCGCGCGGCTCAATCACCTCCGCTTTCTCTGGCTTTTCAAAATGCAAACGACGGCTTGATGACACGTGCGGCCTGTCGCGCTGGACCCTGCATGACTTGCGCAGAACAGTAGCTACCGGTCTTGCTAAACTCGACGTGGACCCGCATGTGATTGAGCGAGCCTTAAACCATGTCTCCGGGTCGTTTGCCGGTGTCGCCGGAACCTACAATCGCTATGCTTATTTCGACGAAACCCGAGGCGCACTCAACCGCTGGGCCGAGTACGTTGAAAGCTTGAGGCCACATCAACCGTGAATAGCGTGGCACGCGGCGATATGGTAGAGTGAATTACGATGAATAAAACGAGCACACCGACATTGGACGAGGCGGTTGCGGTTATTCGCGATCTGCCCACGGAGACACAAGAAGCGCTTGCGCATGAAATGCTTGAGCGCGCGGGCAGCATATCTGCGTCCCTGCTCACCGATGAGCAACGCCCCATCGTCAAGGAACCCATGAGCCGGCCACGC
>JADFHH010000266.1 GCA_022567275.1 Pseudomonadota bacterium
GCGCCAATTTTCGCCGCGACGGTGATCTCCTTCGCCAGCTTGGAGAAAACCCTGGCGCGCTGTTTGTCCTGCCGCCCCTTGCGGTGCATGATGTTCTTGAATTTGGAATGTCCCGCCACTTTATTTTCTCCTGCGATCCGAACGCCTCCTTATACGAATGCGTGTTGTGAGAATCCAGTTTACATATCAACGCGCGTGCGCGCTCTATCGTGGTTAACAATGCATTTACACCTCGCACCTAGTTTCGCCGATACGCAGCGCAAAACGCAAAGGAGACAGCCATGGCGCGGGCATCGAATGCGAAATCCAATCAGGACGCAATATCCCTCACCGAAGCCACGGCCGCTGCGGCGGGGACTATGCTGCGGCTGGTGGGGGAAGCGGGAGCCGCAACCGCGAAAGCGGACAAGATAGCGGTAATCACACACCTTGCGCGTCTGTGCGATGAGGCTGCGGAGCATATGGAAAAGGCCCAGACGAGCATGTTCGAAGGCAAACATGGCGGCGAGAGCGCGATCCAACATCTCGACGCGGCGCTGATCTGCCTGAACCGGCTGGTGGATGAGAGCAAGCGGCACAAAACCACGCCGCGCCGGGCAGCGAAAAGCGCCTGAGACGGTCATCGCCCAGGGTCCCGAGACCCGTCAATTCGCTCCATTCGCGGCGCGGGCTGAGTCTCTCGTCCCGCCTGCCGCATCCCGACCATTTTTTTCCAACACAATGGGTGCCAGCAAAGAGGATGCGCCAAACACATGACGGCTCAGCCCATCATCATCTGGTTCCGGCAGGATCTCAGGTTGCAGGGCCATGCGGCTCTCGCCGCCGCCGTGGCCATGTGCGCGCCGATCATTCCTCTCTATATCCTCGATGATGAAACGCCGGGCCGCTGGGCGCCCGGCGGCGCCAGCCGGTGGTGGTTGCATGAAAGTCTGAAAACGCTGGACGCGGATTTGCGCAAGCGCGGCTCCCGGCTGGTGCTGGCGCGTGGACCCGCACTTGACGTGCTCTCGGACCTGGCGCGCGAAACCCGGGCCAGTGCGATTTACTGGAGCCGGTGTTATGAGCCCTGGGCGGTGAAACTCGAACGCGCGCTGCACCGTGAGTTGGAGGGCGCAGGGGTGCGCTGCCGGCGCTTTTCCGGTTCGCTTCTGTTCGAGCCCGAAGATGTGCGAACGGCGGCGGGCGGCCCGTACCGTGCGTTCGCGCATTTCCACAAGGCCTGTACGAATATTGACGCCCCCGCAGCGCGCCTCAATGCCCCCGCGACATTGCCGCGGGTTGCCGATGGCGTGGACGGCGACCGGCTTGAGGCCTGGGGGTTACAGCCCGCAAAACCGGACTGGACCAGCGGCATGGCCGCGGCCTGGACGCCGGGCGAGAAAGGCGCACGGGCGCGGCTCGACAAGTTTATCGCCGAGCGTCTCGAAAACTACCAGAGCGCGCGTGAGCTGCCCGGCGTGGACGGCACGTCCCAGCTCTCGCCGCATCTGCATTTTGGCGAAATCGCCCCGCGCGATGTGTGGAACGCAGTTAGCCGCGCCGCAGCCGGTGCAAAGGGCGGCAAACTGGATGAGGGCGCGGAGTGCTTGCTGCGGGAACTGGTCTGGCGGGACTTTTCGCACCATCTGCTGTTTCACTGGCCGCATCTCACATCCACGCCGTTGCGCACCGAATACGCCAATTTCCCCTGGCGCGAGGACGCTGACGCCTTGCGAGCCTGGCAGGAAGGCCGCACCGGTTATCCGATCATCGACGCCGGCATGCGCGAATTGTGGGCCACCGGCTGGATGCATCACCGCGTACGCATGATCGTGGCGTCCTTTCTGGTCAAACATCTGCTCATTTCCTGGCAGAGCGGCGCTGAATGGTTCCACGATACGCTGGTCGATGCGGACCTGGCCAGCAATTGCACGAACTGGCAGGTGGTGGCGGGGTGCGGCGCTGACACAGCCGAGGAGAACCGCATCATCAATCCGCTGTCCCAGGGCAGGGCGATCGATCCCGAGGGCGTCTATATAAAGAGCTGGGTGCCGGAATTCGCCAAATTACCCGGCAATCGTATTCACGCCCCCTGGCAAGCGAGCGAGGACGAGCTGAGCCAGGCGCGGGTGAGGCTTGGCGAAACCTATCCCGAACCGATGGTCAAATTGCCCGCGGCGCGCGAGCGCGCGCTAAAGGCCTATGCGGCAATCAAGACGGGTGCGCAATAGTTGACAGGGAGGATTTGTTCGATGGCCAGTTTACAGGAATACAAGACGCATATCGGCGGGCAATGGGTGCCGGCCGAGAGCGGCGAGACATTCGAGAGCGAAGACCCCTATACGGGCGAGCCCTGGGCGCTCATCCCGCGATGCGGCGCGCGCGATGTGGACAAGGCGGTAGAAGCGGCCTACGCGGCGTGGGAGAGCGGTCCCTGGGCCGAGACCACGGCAACAGCGCGCGGGCGCATGATGCGCAAGCTTGGCGATTTGATCGCGGAGAATGCCGAGGCTCTGGCGCGAACGGAAGTGCGCGACAATGGCAAGCTGATGTCGGAAATGCATGCGCAATGCAAATATCTGCCCGAATGGTATTATTTTTACGGCGGGCTGGCCGACAAGGTCGAAGGCTCGGTGATCGCGTCCGACAAGCCCGACATCTTGAACTACACCCTGCGCGAGCCGATTGGCGTGTGCGCCATGATCGTGCCGTGGAATTCGCCCCTGCTGCTGGTCGCCTGGAAACTGGCGCCGGCACTCGCGGCCGGGTGCACCTGCGTCATAAAGCCGTCGGAATTCACCTCCGCCTCGCTGCTGGATTTCATGAAGCTGGTGGAGAGGGCAGGCTTTCCGCCCGGTGTCGTCAATGTCGTCACCGGCACCGGCAAGGAGGCGGGCGAGCCGCTCGTGACCCATCCCAAGGTCGCCAAGGTCGCGTTTACCGGCGGCGGGCTGACCGGGCGCAGGGTCTATGAGCTGGCGGCCAGGGGTTTGAAAAAAGTCTCGCTGGAGCTGGGCGGAAAATCGCCAAACATCGTGTTCGACGACTGCATCATGGACGATGCGGTCAACGGCGTCATCTCCGGCATTTTCGCCGCCACCGGGCAAACCTGCATCGCCGGTTCGCGCGCCCTGGTGCAGGAGTCCATCCACGATGAATTCATGGAAAAACTCATCGAAGTGGCGCGCCAGGCGCGCATGGGCGATCCCAAACTCCCCGAAACACAAGTCGGCCCCATCACCACGCCGCCGCAATATGAAAAAGTGCTCGACTATATCGGCATCGCCAAGGACGAGGGCGCGCTATGCGTGCTCGGCGGCGGCCCGGCGGGGGCGGATGAGGGCGGCGGCAAATATTTCATTAAACCGACCATTTTCGACAATGTCACCAATGACATGCGCATCGCCCAGGAAGAGGTGTTCGGCCCGGTGCTGTCGGTCATCACATTCAAGGACGAGGAAGACGCCATCCGCATTGGCAATGATGTGGTCTACGGCCTCGCGGCGGGCGTGTGGACGCAAAACATCAAGCGCGCCACCATCATGGCCCGAAGGCTGCGCGCGGGCACCGTGTGGATCAATACCTACCGCGCCGTCTCCGTCACCTCGCCTTTCGGCGGCTACAAACAGTCCGGCATCGGCCGCGAAAACGGCCAGGCGGCCATCAATGAATATCTGCAAACCAAAAGCGTGTGGATCAGCACCGCCGAAGGCTCTGGCAACCCGTTCGTGATGAAGGTGGCGGGGTCGTCGTGAAGGGCTCGGTCAGGTGTCAGATCGCTGCCTGTGCCCCCTCACCCCGGCCCCTCCCCGTCCAGGGGCTACGGGATTCACACATTTTGTGTTTTTGTTGCTATTGCAACGCCTTTGAGCATGGTTGTCAGTTGCGGCCAGC